>NZ_JAKEDS010000004.1 GCF_021462415.1 Rhodohalobacter sp. 614A | reverse complement strand
AATGTAAAACTGATCCAGCCGGTGGCCATGGAGCCGGGTTTGCGGTTTGCGATTCGCGAGGGCGGACGTACTGTCGGAGCCGGTGTGGTAAGTAAAATTAATGACTAATTAAGTCGTAGGTAATTTCGCCGGACAATTTTTGTCCGGCGATTTACTACGGGTGTAGCTCAGTCTGGCAGAGCACTGGTCTCCAAAACCAGGTGTCGGGAGTTCGAATCTCTCCACCCGTGCTATCAGATAAAGGGTTTAATTATGCAAAAAATAAAAGAATTCATAGAAGGTGTTCGCAAGGAGATGGCAAAAGTATCTTGGCCGTCTCAACAGGAACTGATCGATAATACAATTATAGTAGTTGTGTTTACGATTATAATATCTGCATTCATCTTCGGAGTTGATCAAGTATATAGCACCATTTTGGGGGCGATTTATCAATGAGTTCAGCCAAAGAAAAAAAAGATGATGGGTTTGACTGGTACGTAGTACGCTGTTTTTCCAGTCATGAGAAGAAAGTCAAAGAGTTTCTGACGAGAGAAATTGAAGAACAGGGGCTTGAGCATAAAATCAAAGAAATTCTCATTCCCACAGAGACAGTTGTTGAAATCCGGTCGGGTAAAAAACGTACGAAAGAGAAGAATTTTTTCCCTGGTTACATTTTGCTTTACACCCGTTATGATGAAGAGGTAAATAATTTAGTGCAGGCTGCTCCTTCGTGTCTTGGCTTTTTGAAAGCCGGCAGGAGTGATGTAATCCCAACGCCTTTAAAACAGAGGGAAGTAGACAGAATTCTCGGCCGTGTAATGGATAGTGAAGAGATGGCCGAAAAAGGTGGTGTTGTAGACATCCCTTACAGAGAAGGAGATCTTGTAAAAGTAATTGACGGACCTTTCAAAGAATTTGATGGTACAGTACAGGAAGTGCTTACAGATAAGTTAAAGTTGAGAGTTTTGGTAAGCATTTTTGGTAGAAAAACCCCGGTTGAAGTTGACCTGAATCAGGTCGAGTCAACCACCTAAGAACTTTAAAACGTGAGCTATTACGCAGCAAACAGAAGCATGAATCGCTAATTGATTCTATATGGCAAAAAAAGTAGATAAAGTGCTTAAACTTCAGATTGTTGGTGGCCAGGCCAATCCCGCTCCCCCCGTGGGGCCAGCTTTGGGACAGGCAGGTATCAATATTATGGAGTTTTGTAAAGCATTTAACGCACAAACCCAAGATAAGGCAGGCACTATTATTCCTGTTGAGATTACTGTGTACGCGGATAAATCGTTTAGCTTCAAAACGAAGACCCCGCCGGCCGCAGTTCTTCTCAAAAAAGCCGCCAACATCAAATCCGGATCAGGTGAACCCAACCGTGCAAAAGTTGGGAAAGTAACCTTCGAACAATGCCGGGAAATTGCAGAGCAGAAGATGGAAGATCTGAATGCTTATGATGTTGATAATGCTGCAGAAATGATTGCAGGTACTGCCCGAAGCATGGGTTTGAGAGTAATCCGAGATAATTAACAAGGATGTAAGAAATGGCAAAAAGAAGTAAGAAATATCAACAGGTCGCTGAATTGATCGATCCTGAAATGGAATACACGCTCGAAGAGGCATGTGATCTTGTGAAGCAGACAAGCACAACTTCTTTTGATGCTTCCGTAGATCTTGATCTGCGGTTAGGTGTTGACCCACGACATGCCGATCAAATGGTTCGTGGTACTGTTTCGCTTCCTCACGGAACTGGAAAAGAGGTTCGTGTGCTTGCTTTCGTAAATGAAGCTAAGCAGCAAGAGGCGGAAGAGGCCGGAGCCGACTATGTGGGCCTTGATGAATACATTGCGAAAATTGAAGATGGTTGGGCTGATATCGATGTTATTATCGCCACACCGGATGTCATGGGTAAAATTGGGAAGCTTGGTCGACATTTAGGGCCAAGAGGTCTGATGCCGAATCCAAAAAGTGGAACAGTTACCACTGAGGTTGGAGAAACCGTTAAGCAGTTTAAAGCCGGAAAAATTGATTTCCGTGTTGATAAAACAGGTATTCTTCATACATCAGTAGGGAAAGCAAGTTTTGACGCAAGCGATTTGCGTGAAAATCTTATTTCGTTCCTTCAGACCATCATGAAGTTGCGGCCGGCATCTGCAAAAGGTCAATATGTAAAAAGTGCATATTTAAGCACTACAATGGGCCCGAGCATTCAAATTAGCCGATCATCAATTATTTCAATTTAGAAATTAATCAATTACAACAATGCCGACATTAACAGAAAAAAAGGCAATTGTAGAAGAAATTACCGAGCAGCTTAACAGCGCAAATGCAGTATATATCACCAATTACTCAGGCATGTCTGTGTCTGACATGGGTGAATTGCGCGGGAAGTTTCGCGATGGTAACGTGCACTTTAAAGTGTATAAAAATACACTGATAAAAAGGGCAATGGATACAATTGGCGGATATGATGACCTCTATCCACACCTGGCAGACCAAAATGGTTTTGCTTTTGTGGAGGAAGAGCTTGCTGCACCTGCTAAAGTATTGAAAGACTACATTAAGGAACATAATAAGCCTCAATTCAAGGCTGCCTTAATTGATGGTGACTTTTATTCAGAAGATCAACTTGAAACGCTGGCCGCTATGAAGTCTAAGAGCGAAGTTATCGGCGATATTGTTGGTCTGTTATTGGCACCAATTTCCAACGTAGTGAGTGGATTGCAGGCACAAGGCGGCAATCTTGCAGGAGCAATTAAAACCATCGCTGAAAAAGGCGAGGAATAACCAACACAATACAAACTTTTTAATTAAAACCGACGAACGGAGAATAAAAACAATGGCTGACGTTAAAGAAATCGCAGAACAACTCGTTAATTTAACGATTAAAGAAGCGAATGAACTTGCGAAAGTTCTTGAAGAAGAATACGATATCAAACCTGCGGCTGCGGCTGTAGCTGTTGCCGGCCCAGCTGGCGGTGGCGCTGAAGGCGGCGGCGGAGAAGAGCAAACAGAGTTTGACGTAGTTCTGAAATCTGCTGGCGCTAAGAAAATTGCCGTTATTAAAGAAGTACGCGGTATTACCGGTCTTGGACTTAAAGAAGCCAAAGAACTGGTTGACAATGCACCCAACACTGTTAAAGAAGGTGTTGCCAAAGCAGAAGCTGAAGATCTGAAAGCAAAATTAGAGGAAGCCGGAGCTGAAGTAGAGCTCAAGTAACCGGCTGAACCCAGTATATTGCCATAGCCGACATCTAAAATAGGTGTTGGCTTTTGGCGTCTAAATCATATGTGAGATTTTCAATCAGGAGTTCGTTTACCAGATAGAGCTCGCTCACATTTCTTTTTAACCTAAAGGAGAACTTCCTTTTGAGTACAACTATGGAGAAAATCCCGTTTACCGATCGCCTTTCATTCGGCAGAATTAAAAATGTAATAGATTACCCTGACTTCCTGGATATACAATTAGAATCATTCAATACATTTGCACAATTGGATGTTGCTCCGAATGATCGAAATAACCAGGGTTTGCAGAGAATATTCAATGAGAATTTCCCGATCCAGGATTCAAGGGAGACTCACATTCTTGAATTTATCTATTATTCTGTCGACACACCAAAATATAATATTCGAGAATGCCAGGAACGCGGACTCACATATGCAATTCCGCTAAAGGCAAAATTGAGACTCTCTTCCGTTGACAGTTCCGACGAAGCCTCCGAGACCATTGAGCAGGAAGTTTTTCTTGGCGACCTGCCTTGGATGACAGAGCGGGGAACGTTCATTATCAACGGGGCTGAGCGAGTTATTGTAAGCCAGTTACACCGTTCACCCGGTGTATTTTTCGGGCAGAATATTCACCCGAATGGTACACAGCTTTATTCAGCTCGAGTCATTCCATTTAAAGGCTCATGGATTGAGTTTACCAACGATATCCGTGATGTGCTTTGGGCATACATCGACAGGAAGAAAAAGATTCCTGCAACTACACTGCTTCGGGCACTTGGATACTCTGAAGACCTCGAAATTCTTAACTTGTTTGGGCTTTCCGAAGAAGTTTCTTTCGGTTCCAAGAAGAAATACAACGATGATCTTGTGGGCGAAAGGCTTGCTACAGACATCACCGTAGAGGTAACCGAGGAAGTAGTTGATGATGAAACCGGGGAAGTAACCGAGGCTACCAGTCGCAAAGTGTTGCTGGAACGGGATCATGAATTGACTGAAGACGATTACGGTATTTTGAAGGAAGCCGATGTCAAGAAAATTCTGGTACAAAAAATTGGTGCTGAAGAGTCCGAGCGTTCAGTAATCATGAATACGCTGAGAAAAGATCCTTCTCATGACGATGTAACGGCACTCGGTGAGATTTATCAGCAGATCAGAACTGGCGAAATGCCCGATCCTGAAACTGCACGACAGGTTCTCGAACGATTATTCTTCAGCGATAAGAAATATGATCTCGGTGAAGTAGGCCGATACCGGTTGAATAAACGACTGAAACTGGATGTAGAGCCAGATATTCAGTATCTCACGAAAGAAGATGTTGTCGCAATTATTAAAGAGGTGATTCGCCTCAAAGAAATGAAATCCCAGGTGGATGATATTGATCACCTGAGTAACCGACGTGTGCGAACCGTTGGCGAACAGTTAGGACAACAATTCTCTATTGGTTTGGCCCGTATGGCACGAACCATCAGAGAAAGAATGAACTCCCGCGATGCTGAGCAACTTACTCCACAGGATCTGGTAAATGCACGTACTATTTCAAGTGTGATTAACAGTTTCTTTGGTACGAATCAGCTGTCACAGTTTATGGATCAAACCAATCCAGTTGCGGAGTTGACTCACAAGCGACGTATGTCTGCATTAGGCCCTGGCGGTTTGACACGTGAACGAGCCGGTTTTGAAGTTCGTGACGTTCACTATACACACTACGGACGTCTTTGCCCGATTGAAACGCCTGAAGGTCCGAACATCGGTTTGATTACGTCACTCTGTATTCACGCAAAAGTGAATGATTTCGGGTTTATTGAAACTCCCTATAGAAGAGTGAAAGAAGGCAAAGTGACTAGCGATGTTGAATATCTTGCTGCAGAACAGGAAGATGAAACGGTCATTGCCCAGGCAAACGCTCCGATTACGGACGACGGAGCTTTCGAAAATGAATCAATTTTCTCACGGTTCAGAGATAGTAACGTAGGACTTGCCAAACCAGAGCAGGTTGAGTACATGGATGTATCTGCAAACCAGATCACATCTCTGGCAGCTGCGCTGATTCCGTTTATTGAACATGATGATGCTAACCGTGCCTTGATGGGCTCGAACATGCAGCGTCAGGCAGTGCCGTTATTGCGTCCTGAATCGCCAATCGTAGGTACCGGTTTGGAGCAACGTGCTGCAAAAGACTCCCGGGCAATCATTACGGCCGAAGGAGACGGTGAGGTTGTTTACGTAAGTGGTGATGAGATCCGCATCAAATATGATCGGACTGAAATGGAGCAGGATTGCTACTTTGATGAAGGTATCAAGAGTTACAGACTTCAGAAATTTGAGCGAAGTAACCAGGATACTACCGTTAATCAGCGCCCGATTGTAAGTGTTGGCGATAAAGTAAAAGAAGGTGATGCGATTGCCGATGGATGCGCTACTGAAAAAGGTGAGCTCGCACTTGGCAGAAACCTTCTTGTTGCTTTCATGCCATGGCGTGGTTATAACTTTGAGGATGCGATTGTTATCAGTGAGCGAATTGTTCAGGATGACGTTTATACATCTATTCACATTACTGAATTCGAGCAGCAAGTTCGCGACACCAAACGTGGTGAAGAAGAGTTAACCCGCGAGATTCCAAACGTAAGTGAGGAAGCTACCAAAAACCTCGACGAGCAGGGAATCATCCGCGTAGGTGCAAAAGTAAATCACGGTGACATTCTCGTTGGTAAAATTACTCCGAAGGGAGAAACCGATCCAACACCGGAAGAGAAACTTCTGCGCGCTATTTTTGGTGATAAAGCCGGCGACGTGAAAGATGCATCCCTGAAAACACCTCCGGGTGTATCAGGAGTTGTGATCAACACGAAACTCTTTAGCCGTAAGCGTGATGAGCAAATCTCCCGCAAGGAAGAGAAGAAAATGGTTGAACAGGAAAACGACCGTCATGCTCAGAAACTGGCTGAACTCAACCAGAAGTGGGCTGATAAAATGTACAGCTTGTTGCGGGATAAAACATCGCCAGGTGTTTACAATTACAGCGATGTTGAACTGATTCCAAAAGGCGAGAAGTATAAGAAATCTGTTTTCGAAGAGCTCGATCCCGTTAATATCAACGAAAATATCGACTGGGCTACTGACGATGAACTTGTGAAGCATGTCAAGCTGCTCTTCAAAAACTACAGAGAGCTTCGAAGAGAAATTGATACAGAGGCCAAACGGCGTAAATACCAGATTCAGGTAGGCGACGAGCTGCCCCCGGGAATTATTCAAAAAGCCAAAGTCTATGTTGCCAAGAAGCGAAAAATGCAGGTTGGTGATAAGATGGCCGGACGACACGGTAACAAAGGTGTAATTGCCAAAGTTGTTCCTGTTGAAGATATGCCGTATATGGAAGATGGAACTCCTGTAGATATTGTTCTTAATCCCTTGGGTGTACCATCTCGTATGAACCTCGGCCAGATTTATGAAACTATTCTGGGCTGGGCAGGCGCCAAACTTGGGGTTAAATATGCTTCCCCAATTTTTGACGGAGCATCTTACGATCAGGTTCAGGAAGAGCTGGAAAAAGCAGGTCTTCCGAAGGACGGACGTGTGCACCTCTATGATGGCCAAACCGGTGAGAAGTTAGATCAGAAAACTACCGTTGGCTACATGTATATGCTTAAACTCAATCACTTGGTTGAAGATAAGATGCACGCACGGTCAATCGGTCCGTACTCGCTGATTACACAGCAGCCATTGGGTGGTAAAGCACAGTTTGGTGGCCAGCGACTGGGTGAGATGGAGGTTTGGGCACTGTACGCTTATGGTGCGGCCAACATATTGAAAGAGATGCTCACTGTTAAGAGTGATGATGTGAAAGGACGATCTAAGGTTTACGAAGCCATCGTGAAAGGTGAAAACCTTCCGGAAGGCGATGTGCCTGAATCGTTTAAAGTTTTATTACGTGAATTAATGGGTCTCGGTCTCGAAATCCATATTGACTAAGTTTTGTTCTGTTAATTAAATCTAAAAGGAGGTTTTCCTTTGCCGTCTACACAAACATTAACCGTATCAAAAGACTTCGACAAAATTGGGATTTCTTTGGCCTCGGCCGAAACGATTTTATCCCGGTCTCATGGAGAAGTTCTTACACCAGAAACGATCAATTACAGAACATTCAAACCGGAAATGGATGGTCTTTTCTGTGAAAAGATCTTCGGACCGGTTAAAGATTATGAATGCCACTGTGGTAAATACAAGCGTATCCGTTACAAGGGAATTATCTGTGACAGATGCGGTGTAGAAGTTACCAGAAAAGCTGTTCGAAGAGAACGAATGGGGCATATTACCCTTACCGTTCCCATCGTGCATATCTGGTACTTCAAATCCCTGCCGAGCAAGATTGCATATTTGCTGGGCTATTCATCTAAAAACCTCGAGCGTATTGTCTATTACGAAACGTTTGTGGTGATTAATCCTGGCCTCGCCAGAGACCTCGGTTATAAGCGTGGTGATATGATTTCGGAAGAAGAGAAATTCGATATTCTCGACCAGCTTCCAGAAGATCACTACGAAATGGATGATGACGATGAAGATAAATTTGTCGTAAAAGATGGTGCTGAAGCTATTGAAGCACTTCTTACAGACATGGATCTCGACAGCCTTGCGTACACGCTGAGAGATGAGGTGAAAAACGAAACCTCTCAGATGCGCAAGAAGAAAAAGCTGAAGAGACTTCAGGTAATTGAATCATTCCGCTCAGCAAATCAACACACGGAGAATGATCCAAGATGGATGATTCAAAGCGTGATTCCGGTTATTCCTCCGGAACTACGTCCGCTTGTACCACTCGAAGGTGGTCGTTTTGCAACGTCTGACCTGAATGATCTATACCGACGGGTAATCATCAGAAATAATCGTTTAAAGAGACTGATCGACATTAAAGCTCCTGATGTGATTCTCAGAAATGAGAAACGAATGCTCCAGGAAGCGGTTGATTCTCTTTATGACAACTCAAGAAAATCAAACGCTGTACGGAATAATAACCGTCCTCTGAAATCCCTCAGCGATATGCTGAAAGGAAAGAGCGGTCGATTCCGACAAAACCTTCTTGGTAAGCGTGTTGACTATTCCGGACGATCTGTAATTGTTGTAGGTCCTGAGTTGAAAATGCACGAGTGCGGTCTTCCGAAAGAGATGGCCATTGAGCTTTATAAACCGTTTGTAATCCGCCGACTCATTGAACGTGGATACGTAAAAACGGTGAAAAGCGCCAAGAAAGTGGTAGATCGCCGCGACCAGGTAGTTTGGGAAGTTCTTGAAAATGTGATTGACGGACACCCCGTTATGCTGAACCGTGCACCGACCCTTCACCGATTGGGTATTCAGGCCTATCAGCCGGTACTGATTGAGGAGAAAGCGATTCGATTGCATCCGCTCTCATGTACAGCTTTTAACGCTGACTTTGATGGTGACCAAATGGCTGTTCACCTTCCCTTGAGTCATGATGCCGTACTTGAAGCATCCATTCTCATGCTTGGTTCGCACAACATTTTGAGCCCTGCAAGTGGTGGACCGATTGCTGTTCCCTCACAGGATATGATTTTGGGTATTTATTACCTGACCAAAATGGGTGGTGGTAAACGAGGAGAAGGTAAAACATTTGCCAATGCCGACGAGGTTTTGATTGCTTACGATCAGAATAAGATTGATGTACATGCGAAGATTAACGTTCGAATTCCAAAAGTGAATGAAGACGGTGAGACAGAGTATGAGATTATCAAAACCACTACCGGGCGTGTACTTTTCAACAGAATTGTACCGGAAGAAATGGGCTTCGTGAACAAGACTCTCGGAAAGAAAGAATTGAGAGTATTGATTGGTGATATTCACAGCGAAACCGGAACAACAAAAACCGCAGAGTTTTTGGATAATATGAAGAAAATGGGTTTTGAACGGGCTACCACTGGTGGTCTGTCCTTCAGCCTTGAAGACATTATTATTCCGGAAGCGAAGCAAAAACTCATTGAGAAAGCTCAATCTGAAGTAGCTGAAATTCAGGATCGTTATGAAATGGGTTTCATTACGGATAATGAGCGATATAACCAGGTAATTGACAAATGGACAAGTACCACAAACCGTGTTTCTGAAACACTTTTCCAAAGCCTTGCGGATGATAAAGATGGTTTCAATGCCGTATTTATGATGGCCGATTCCGGTGCTCGTGGTTCGAAAGAGCAGATTCGTCAGCTTGGTGGTATGCGTGGTTTGATGGCGAAGCCTCAGAAAAGCTCTATGCAACAGGGCAATGAGGTTATCGAAAATCCGATTCTTTCAAGTTTCCGTGAAGGGTTGACCGTTCTGGAATACTTTATTTCAACACACGGTGCCCGTAAAGGTTTGGCGGATACAGCTTTGAAAACGGCTGATGCCGGGTACCTTACACGACGACTCGTGGATGTTTCTCAGGACATTATTATTAATGAGCAAGACTGTGGAACGCTGCGTGGTATTAAAATGCAGGCGTTGAAAGACAATGAGGATATCATTGAAAGTCTTGAAAACAGAATCATCGGGCGTGTATCTATGCACGAGATTCGCGACCCAATTTCAGATGAGCATATCTGTGATGCGAATGAACTGATCACAGAGAAAATTGCTAAGAAAGTTGCTGAAACCAGCATCGAAGAAGTTGAAATTCGTTCCGTGCTTACATGTGAAACCGAGCGTGGTGTGTGTGCGAAATGTTACGGACGGGATATGGCGCGTAATTCACTCGTTCAAACGGGTGAAGCTGTAGGTGTAATTGCCGCTCAGTCTATTGGTGAGCCGGGTACACAGTTAACCCTTCGAACCTTCCACGTTGGAGGTACAGCTTCTCGTCTCGAATCTGATTCACAACACAAAGCGAAATTCGATGGAAAAATTGAATTCGAAAACGTACGTGTTGTTGAATACGACGATGGTGAAGAAATTCACAACGTTGTATTGAGCCGTGCAGGGGAAATGAAGATTGTCGGTGAAGATGGCAAGATCCTCAACACTTATAATGTGCCTTACGGTGCAGAAATGCTTGTTGAAGAGGGTGATAAAGTTCCGAAAGGAATGCCGCTCTGTAAGTGGGATCCGTACAACGCACTGATTTTTAGTGAATTGGATGGTACCGTTGAGTACAAAGATATCATCGAAGAAATTACTTATACCGCTGATACAGACGCTCAAACCGGACACAGGGAGAAAGTGATTATCGATTCTCGTGATCGATCCCTTGTACCTACTGTGGTTGTTAAAGGCAATGACGATCGAATCCGCGAGAACACACTTCCTGTTGAAACTCACATCGTTGTAGATGATGGCGAGAAAGTTCAGGCAGGTCAGGTTCTGGCGAAAATTCCACGGGCTGCTTCTAAATCAAAAGATATTACCGCTGGTCTGCCGCGTGTAACCGAGCTGTTTGAGGCACGGTCTCCAAGCGATCCGGCTACCGTATCCGAGATTGACGGTATCGTGAGAATGGGCGGAAGAAAACGAGGCTCTCAGGAAGTGATTGTTGAGAGTAAAGACGGTACAGAAGAGAAGAAATATTTGATCTCCCTGTCCAAGCATATTCTCGTTCAGGAAAATGACTTTGTGAAAGCAGGTCAGGCACTTTCCGATGGAACCATTCCGGCTCAGGAAATTCTCAATATTCTTGGACCATTTGCCGTACAGTCGTACCTGGTGAATGAGATTCAGGAGGTTTACCGATTGCAGGGTGTGAAAATTAATGATAAGCACATTGAAGTTATTGTGCGCACCATGATGCAGAAGGTTGAGGTTACTGATCCGGGAGATACGATGTTCCTCGAAGGTGACAAAGTTGACCGATTTGAGCTGAACAACAAAAATGACGAATTGATCGGTAAGTTTGTAGTAACGGATCCGGGCGGAAGCGAGCTGAAACGAGGAGCTATTCTCGACAGACGTCAAGTTCGGGATCATAACAACGATCTGATCAAAGAAGGCAAAGATGAACTGCAAACACGCGAAGCGGAACCGGCGATTTCGAAACCGATTCTGTTGGGTATTACGCGTGCATCGCTTTCAACAGAAAGCTGGTTGTCAGCCGCATCCTTCCAGGAAACCACGAAGGTTCTTACTCAGGCTTCCATCGAAGCGAAGAGAGACTTCCTGCGCGGCCTGAAAGAGAATGTGATTGTTGGCCACAAAGTACCTGCAGGAACAGGGCTGCATAAATATGAAGAACTCATTGTGGGTTCCAAAGTAGATCTGGATGAGCAGGACGAGGATATCCAAAAAGTGTTCGAAACGCTTGGAGCGGATCATCCCGAAGAAGAAAACGAATAAAAAGAAAAGCCCTGGTGAAAATCAGGGCTTTTTTGTTTTAAAGAGATAAGTGTAGAAAACCGCGAAGTTTAAAACTTCGCGGTTTTTTTATTTCTGAAGGTTTATTTCAAGATAGAAATGAGTAGCTACCCTTCTAAACTATACCAACAATAGAGATTGGAAATTAGCAGAAGCAGAGTGTCCATAGAACGTTCCAGAATTGATCTCTGAAACGAGTAACAAGGCGGCCTTTAAAAAAAATTAAGCGTTAGTTTCTCTTGGATTTTTCGATGTTTTCAAGAAGCGTTTCTGCTTCTTTGATCAAATCATCAGCGCGTTTTTTGGCATCGGTTACAACATCATCGCCTTTCTGTTTTGCATCGGAAGAAAATTTGTTCTTCTCATCCTGGAGTTTTTTAATCAACCGGTTGATATCATCAATGTATTTACTCAACTGGTAGGATAATCTTCCACGGGTATTCGATCCTTTATCGGGGGCATAGAGAAGTGCGGCGGCTGTTCCTAGTAATGCTCCGGCCACTAAACCAAGTGTAAAATCTTTTCCTGAATTACTCATAATATATGATAGAGTTTTAAAGTCAATTAATAGTATAAAATATAAAAACCTGAGTGATGAATAAATAGAATTTAAGCTTTCTTGATTCTATACATTCACTATATTCCAAACAAGGAAAAACTTAAAAATATTATCTGTTATGAAATTTTTTATTGATACAGCCGATCTCGATGAAATTCAGGAAGCCAATGACCTGGGCGTTCTTGATGGAGTAACCACAAACCCGAGTCTTTGCCACAAAGTAGGAGTCAGTGATTTCGAAGGCCACATTGCCAAAATTTGCCAAATTGTAGAGGGGGATGTTTCTGCTGAAGTGATTTCTACAAAATATGCTGATATTGTAGCAGAAGGCCGAAATATTGCTTCTATTGCGGACAATGTGGTTGTAAAAGTTCCGCTTATCAAAGACGGTATAAAAGCGATTAAAACATTTACAGAAGAAGGGATCAAAACAAACTGTACGCTTTGCTTTTCGGCCACACAGGCCATGATTGCCGCTAAAGCGGGTGCAACATATATCTCACCATTCATCGGGCGTGTAGACGATATTTCAAGTGATGGAATGACTCTTATCGAAGACATTGTTCAAATCTATGCCAACTATGGGTTTGCCACGGAAGTTCTTGCCGCGAGCATTCGTCATCCGTTACACGTTCTTGAAGCTGCCCGTATCGGCGCCGATGTAGCTACTATGCCATTGAAAGTGATCGAGCAACTTCTGAAACATCCGCTAACGGATAACGGCCTTGAGCGATTCCTTGCCGATTGGGATAAGCTTCAGGAAAGTTTGAAATAAGCTTGAAGAGAGTAATAGAGAGTTAGATTATTTCTGAAATCATCTGAGTCTGGGTATTCAGCATGAGAATACCCTCTCTTGATTCATCTAGTTGTGCGAGTAATATGCCTCTGTCATTCCAGGCAGAAGATTTGCCGGCACATTCCTGGCCGTCAGCCATGCCAATACAATTGGCCATCAAAACAGACATTGAATATTGATCAGCGATCTGACTCAATCTCTGAACGGCTGTATCAATTCCTGCTTGAGATTTTGCCACACTGGCGAGATAGATATTTGCTCCATTTTCATAAGCAGCTTTGCAATGAGCCGGAATGGATATCTCATAACAGATGCCAAGGGCAATTTTTTGGTCTCCAATAACCAGTAAAGGAGATTTATTTCCACTGATGAAGTATAGCTCTTCATCCTGATGCAAATATTGCTTGGAGTAAAGCCTCCTCTTTTGGTTCGGTTGAAAGATGATCATACTGATGCAAATTCCATTCCGGTGCCGGGTAGGAGCTCCAATACCGATCGTGATATGATTTGCATCACCCACCTTCTGAAAAACAGCCAGTCTTTTATCCTCGAGATTGAGCGCCAGCTCCCTGGCCAATGTAGGTTCATATCCTGTTAATGACAATTCAGGAAAAAAGATAGCATCGGCTCCGAATGATACAGCCAGGTCAGCATATTTTTTGTGAATCTGGATATTCTGACGGATATCACCGGGAACGGGCTTTACCTGTGCGATGCAAATTTTCATTTCGTAATCAACTAATTGACAATCAGGGGAGATCACAACACTTTAAATCCTTTACAAAGCAATATTATGAAAAGAAAGAGAAACTTTATAAAGATCTGTAAAATGAAATTCAATTTCACAGGGAGACTTCATATCTGTTCCTGTTTTTACTTCTCTTAAAATCTTATTCTATTTGTTACAAGGTACAATTTTGACTTTGTGTCCAGCTTTCTCTTTTCCCATACTTTTTAGTCCGAAGAGAGGTCTGAGTATGTTGATTCTCCTGATGACAAAATCATACATCGCAAAACAGCCAATACCTGTAAATATTATTACAAAGATAAATTTCAGGAGTACAGGAATCTCAAGTGGAAAAATCAGGAAGCATCCCAAATACAAAAAAATCATATGGACGATGTAAATGGGGTAGGCTCCCTGGCTTAAGTAACGCAGGGTTTTACTCGGTCGGTTGAGGTGCTTATATCCAAACCCAAAGACGGCACAAACCCACATATTCGATTCAATAGCCATTAGGTAGAGAGGAGCCTGAAGATTAAATTCGATGATCCGATAAATATAAAATGAGACAGCGAGGATAAGAAACAGCCATCGCCATTTTAAGACAGTTTGCCAGAAGATTTCTCCACTCAGGACAAAACAAAATCCGAAGAAGAAAGCCAGCAGTCCGATGAAAAATCCATGTAGAGTCATTGCATACTGTTCAAAAGTTTCGGGTTGAACGATTACGGCCTCCAGCATGAAAGCTATTACAATAATTAATAAACCGAATGGGTGGCTGAAAACCTTTTGTAACCAGGCTCGGAGCATTCCGTTCTCATGCCTTTTCAGGTAGAAAAAAATGGGAGCGAGCAGGATCACATAAATAAAAATATTGGCAAGAAACCATAAATGACCCGGATGAATCACATAGCTAATATCCTGTCTGTAATACACTTGCCAAATGTAGAAGTGGATAGGAACGATAAATATCATACCGAAAAGAAATGGCAGTAAAATCCGTCTTGTTCTTTCAATGAGCAGTTGTTTCCAGTCTCGCTTTCGGATGGCGAAACAGACTCCCATTCCGGAGACAAAAAAAAGCAGAGGAATTCTCCACCCATTCAACATCGACATTCCCACCCAAATTGATTCCAGTGAGCTGTCACTTTGAATAAATCCGATTAATACTCCCCAGGGCTGAAAGGCTACGGCAATGTGATAGACCAAAAGTAACCCGATGGCAATCACCCGTAGCCAGTCTATATCGTACCTTCTGTTGGTTGTTGTTGATTTCATGAGGCTAAAATTTTCCATATAAAATTGTTATTTGTGCCGATATGCCGCTCACGTCAGAATCCGTGAGAATTGGGTAGTTACTCACATCGGGATGGCGGAAACTCCCCGGATTAAAATCTATTCCATTTGTAAATCGATAGGTGGCTCCTGCACCGACTTGCAGAGATTCGGTTACATTCAAAACCATATTAAAACCCGGTTCCAGGATAAAGCAGGCATCGCCGGTATAATCAATCGAGTCATGTGGTTTAGAGTAGTTTTTTACATCGTTATAAACACCCCCGGCACCAATCATGCTTTCGATGTCAAAATGAATCAGGCGATTCGGTTGGATGATATATTTAAGCAGTAATCCGCCTCCGCCAAATCCAACGGAGATATTTTGTAGTCCAACAGGTTCAAAAGGATTGACCAGCATATATCCCTTCGCTCCGATTACAAACTGATGATTAATAATTCCCACCGCTTCACCACCAAGAAAACACCCTGTTTGGCCATTGATTTGTCCCACTTTGAAAACCGGTGAACAGTACCAGCCACTTTCAATTTTCCCGTCATAGAGAGTTTTCATTTGGGCAATTACAGGCTTGGCGAGCAAAATGATGAGTATTGTGATAATGATATTTTTCATAATACCACCTCAAAATTTTTAGATGGATTAAAGTTGGTCTACCGTAACATTTCGGCAATGACGGGGCGTGTTTTCTCAATTCGGTTGTAGTCCAGTTTGAGGCCAAGTGGCCCAAGGTCTTTGCTGAGTTGATCGTAAATAGGCCGTGCATTTTCGAAGGGGATGGAAATAGTTTGCAGGGCAGTGGCCCCATAATCGTTCTGAATACTTTTATCGGCGCCATGTGCCAAAAGTGATTCGATGACTTCGGTTCGACAGAAAAGTGCGGCCACATGAAGAGCCGTAGATCCGTCATTGGTTTTGATATTTATATCTGCACCGGCTTCGATCAGCAGTATGGCGGCATCCGTTTTTCCAAACGTGATGGCGATGGTCAGCGGTGTAGAACCGTATTCATCTTTTATATCCAGGTTTGTTCCTGCATGAATATGTTGTTGGATGGCTTCGGTATTTCCCATATAGGCTGCTGTTGGGAGGTCCATACCTGGAGGAACCGCTGTTGAAGATGAATCCTGTTTTTTGTTACAAGATGTAGCGGCCATCACCAGGGTTAGAAAAAAGCCGATTGTTATGATTCGGGTTGAGTTGATTTTTAGCGTTTTCATGATTTTTGTATTTGTGAATTAGCGTTTTGCGTACACCTGTAAATTCGCAGAAAGGGTGATGCACGACTAATCAATAAACCGGCAAATCATGTCAACTTTGAGGAGTGAATTGTAATTATGACGCAGCAATGAAAATTATGATGCAGGCAGTCAAACTGATTTCAAAAAAACAAATCCAAATCATTCACTAATGAATTGGTAGTTCTTCCGTCCAGAGAGTAATTTATTAGGAAGAGACGATTCCACTTATGATGTGTAAGTGGATTGTTGTTTTCCTTCACTATCTCGTCTTTTTGAGGGAGTTCCGATGTTAATATAAATTTTGATATGATGGCGGATTCGTACTCAACCGGAAATGATTTTTTAGCCAAACTCACAAAGATCATAGAGGAAAACATCTCGGATGAGAAATTTGGAGTTTCAGAGCTTGCACGCGAAGTGGGCATGAGTCGTTCCAACTTGCTTCGGAAAGTGAAGAAATCCACAGGCCAGTCTGTAAGCCAGTTTATCAGGAAAGTTCGGCTTGAGAGAGCTATGGATATGCTGAAGACAGAATCATACAATGTCTCAGAAGTATCTTACAAAGTGGGATTTGGAAGCACATCGTACTTTATCAAATGTTTCCATGACCACTATGGATATCCGCCGGGAGAGGTAGGCAAGCATCCGGTTGAGGAAATTCCACCCGTTCCGGCAAAATCATCAGGAGAAGAAAAAACATTTTCACCCCTCAAAATGATCGGCGTTGGTTTTGCCTTACTTATTGTTCTTTTATTCTTGTTTGTGCCCGCATCAGAAACCGAAATAGAACCTGAAAAATCGATTGCGGTTTTGCCTTTCATTAACGACAGCAGCGATTCAACCAACGTGTATATTGTTAATGGTTTGATGGAATCAATTCTTAATAATCTGCAAAAAATAGAAGTTTTGCGTGTAGTCAGCCGGACGTCTGTTGAGAAGTACAGGAATAATCCCAAAACAATTTCAGAGATATCAAGAGAACTGAATGTAAACTATTTTGTGGAGGGAAGCGGCCAGAAAATCGGAGACGAGATTCAACTCAATATTCAATTGATTGAGGCTTCCACTGACAATCATCTGTGGTCTGAGCAATACAACAGGAAAGCAAGCGACATTTTTGAGTTGCAGCGAGAAGTGGCAAAAACCATTGCAGATCAGATCCAGGTGATTATCACCCCGGAAGAGGAGCAAAGAATTGATAAATCGCCCACAGATAATCTCATCGCATATGACTATTTTTTAAAAGGCGATGATTTTTTAAACATGGGTACCCGAAGCGGACTCGAAAAAGCCATTCCATTATTTCGGCAAGCGATTGAGTACGATCATGAATTTGCCCAGGCCTATGCCGACATCGCCATTGCCTATTATTTTTTGGATTACAATCAGGCAGAAAAAAAGTATTCTGATCAGGTTAACTATTATGCTGATCAGGCTTTGCTGTACGATCCGGAACTGGCCGAAAGTTTGATTGCGAAAGCTCTGTTCTATATACAAAGCGGGCAATTTGCATCGGCTCTTCCACATCTTGAGAAAGCTTTGGAGTACAATCCAAACTCGGCCACGGTCGTCAATATCTTGTCAAATTTTTACACCAGTTATATTCCCAATACTGGAAAATACCTTGAATATGCATTGAAGGGAATCCAGTTGGATATTGCAGCGCAGGATTCGGTCAATGCAAGTTACACTTACCTGCATGTGGCGAACGCGCTCGCGCAAACCGGTTTTTTGGATGAAGCGGAGACCTATATCAATCGCTCGCTGGAATATAACTCTGAGAATCTGTTTTCAGAATATGTCAAGGCGTACATTCTGTATGCGAAAGAGAAGAATCTTATGCAGGCGAGACGACGTCTCATCGAAACCCTTCAAAAAGATCCCACCCGCCCGGATGTAATGCAAGAGACCGCAAAGATTTGTTATTTTATGGGGGATTATGATTGCGCCTACCAATATTATTCTCAATTCCTGGAAATCAGGGCAACTCAAAATCTTGATATTTACCGGGGAGAAAATGCGAAAATTGCTTTTGTTTTATCAGAGATGGGATTGGAGGAAGAATCCGAACAGTTATTTGAGGATTACAAAGAATATGCTGAAAATGATCCATCCATTTATCGCCACTTGAGTTTGGCGGTTTACAATTCTTATACCGGAGATACCCGGCGGGCCATTGAGGAAATGAGGCAATTCTCGCAGCAAGAGAATTATCACTACTGGATTATTCTTTTTCTGAAACTGGATCCCTTATTGGATCCGATGAAAGACTCGCCGGAATTCAATGACCTTTACAATACTATAGAAACTAAGTTCTGGGAAAATCACCGAAGGTTGAAAGAATCCCTTGAGGAAAAAAATCTGCTTTGAACGTTGGATTACAAAATTATTTCTTTTATTCGGCTTCTTTAATTTTGAATTCTCTATAAACGGATACCCACCAGAGAACTCCAAGTCCGAAAAAGAAAACTCCCAAACCAGCCATAAAGATTCCAAAACTTATAAAAAATTCCATGATTATCTCCTTTTATTCTGGGTTGCCTGAATAAGTATAAAAAATAAGGTTGATTCTAATCATAGCCATGATACAGATAAAGAGCCCCGTAAGACCAATTAGGACCTTGTAAACCGGGATAATTAAATCTATCCATCATGAGGGCAACATATTTGAATGGGTAGCCATCCGGTAATTGCACAATATTTGGCCATACTCTTGTTCCTGATGTATCGTCCCAGGGAGGCAAATCCATGTTTAAATTTCCAACTTCTTTAAGATCAGGGTAGGTATAGATGAATATTTCCCGTTCTGAACTACCTGAAAAAGCATATCGTTTATCGCCTATTTTCTGAATGGATGTCCCGGTCGAATTGTGTTCAACAGGTCCGGCAATTCTTGTATAGTCTTTATTCCAATGATCCGATTCCAAAATAACGGCTTTATATCCATCGTGATTTTCACAGGTAAGCATTCGCCATTTATTTACTGCTGAATCAAACAAAATGTGTGGATCTTCAATATCACCAACAATTCCAAAAGGAGATGCACTCATGGTTGAAAAACCAAAGCGTGGATCTTGTTGACTCTCTATTGCAAGCAATTGTTTTTCCTCTTTATCGGGATTGGCAAATGCACTAAATCCTGTAGTAATCCCGCGCCAGATTTTATCATTTCTGTCGTAAAAAAGGTGCGAAGCAATTTCATTTCTGAGTAAACCGTCATTGCGATCAAACACTATGATTCCCTCAAGTTTTGGATCAAACACAGTCGGATTCATACTAAAAACACCCTGAATATGATGCGGTAAGGCGCGGCCGCGAATAGACATTGTATACCAAAGCCGTCCCTGGTCAAGCATCGGTTCTCCATTTTCGTAAGTAATTGCCCGAATATCAGACAGTCCCACTCCTGTGGTCAGTGCCATTTCTATTTTGTTGATCTGAACGTGTCCTTCCCGAAGCTTTACAAATAAATTTGACTGGAAAGAGTGCAGGTAATCTTTTTTACGTAAATCGATATATGTGTTGAAATCACTCTGTCCGATGACTTTGGGGAGACCTTGATTTTGAAGATACAGTGTGAGACCACTGCCCAGCATTTGGAGAATGATTTTGCCTTCCAAGCTTTTGTTCTCGTCCGGGTTAACGGCAATGGATTCATCAGTAACGATTCCGGATTTATGAACCACACGGAGGGTTACTTCTGTGAGAGTAGAATCATTAAATCCGATCGCGACAAAGAATTGTTCCTCATTAGCGGCATCTGAAAATTGAAAACCAACTTGGCCATTTCCGGAAAGAGAATTCAGATCAATTGAATAGGTTGCAAAAGGATTAAAGCCGCCAAACCATATCGAGGTTTGTGATTCTTGCTTCGATTGTACAACAAGTTTTTCATCACGAATGATAACATCAGCATGATTGTCACGGTAATGCTTTACAGGATGCATGGAGGATAACCCAATGATTTTTTTGGGATAAAGCCCCGCTAATGGTATAGATTGATCTTCGTCAAATATCATCCGTTGTACACCCTGTCGGACAAAATTCAGCTTGTCCGGATGAGTTTGAGACACGGCAATTTCTAAAGGCAGAGTAAGTAGAACTACAAAGAGAAATATATAATTAAAAAATTTCATCGTGTTTATTCTTCTCAATGGGTATTACTTTTTGATGCCTTTTACTTTCATCTTCAACGTATAAACGGCTGTACTGGCTGTGATGAATAATGTCTGATTATCCTCTCCACCAAACGTAACATTGGCTGTCCAGTTTTGGGGAACGGGAATGTGTTCAATTTGTTCTCCATTTTTGTTGAATACGAATACTCCTTTTCCTGTGAGGTAGAGATTTTCCTGTTCATCAAGCGTCACGCCATCCGATCCCATTTCAGTAAAAAGGGTTTTATTGGATAGAGATCCATCTTCATTGATGGAATAGGAATAGGTTTTTCCATCGCCGATATCAGCCACATAAAGAGTTTTTCCATCCGGAGTTCCGATGATTCCATTGGGTTGAACTAAGTCATCAGCTACAATCACCAGATTTTTACGATCAGGAGTGAGGTAATAAACTCTTTCTTCTTCAATGTCTTTTTCGGTTCGTTCCCAATAATCGCGCTGGTAATAAGGATCGGTAAAATAAATACCGCCTTTCAGGTCAGGCCAGAGATCATTCGGTCCGTTGAGACGTTTTCCGTTGTATCCATCCACTAAAACCTCAACTTCCATGTAAGGAGTAATCGACCAAAGTTCACTTTTTTCATCAGCACATGCCAGCAGATTTCCGTTATCATCAAAGTAGAGTCCGTTTGCGCGACCGGATTCATCCATAAACAAGTTCAATTCGCCTTCTGTAGTGTAAATCCAAATGTCGTTATTGGGCTGATCGGTGAAATAAATGTTTCCTTTGGAATCGGCAGCAGGTCCTTCCGTAAAACTGAATTGATCGGATATTAGCGTGAGTTCAGCTCCATCAGCAATAACAGAACGTTGTGCATGAAGCGAAAAGCTTGAGATCAGAACAAGTACAATAGTGTAGAGAGTAGATCGAATCATGTTATGAAATTGATTGCTTGGAAGACGTTTCTGCTTTGGCTCGAACCGTTTATGAGAATCAGCGGAAAGACAAATGACCAAAACAGCTGTTTCAGATTTAGCAGTTGTTATGATTGATATTCAGTACGCTTAAAAACATGATCCGCAAATCGATTTAACTTTGCAAATAACTATGAACCGGCAGACGCAATGTTTTTCATAGCAACCGTCCACTCCGGATCCATTTTTACAAGCCTGTTTTTCTTGAGATTTTCTTTGAGGATCCATCGAATATCCGGATCATTTTCATTCAACAAACTCTCAAAAAGTTCTTTTCCTTTGGCGGGACATGCAGCCATTGCAACGCTGAGTCCATATCCCAAACCTTTTTTCAAAACCCTGAACGGTTCGTTTTTTCGATCAGGAATTGTCTTGATGGATACAATGATTTGTTGGATGATATCCAGTACAGTTTGAGCTTGGTGGAGATCCTTCAGAAGAACCGGTTCACATAGTCCCGCAACAACGGCTCTCTTCTCATAAGGATTGCCGGTTGACCATTTTCGAAGATTTTCAATCAAAGAAATGAAATCATTTTGGCCGATTCTCTGTAAAGCAAAAGCAACACCTTCTCGAATCCGCCAGCGTGAATCGCTTGCAAGATTTCTCAATATCTGCCAGTAATCGGATTTTCCTTCACAAATGAGTTTACCAAGTCCGGCAGTGCCGCAGGCGGCCACAAATTCTCCCGGCGTGTTTGTTGGGGCAACCGTTTCATTATACGCAAGACATGTTTTAAAAAAAGCTTCATCGCCGGTATCCATGACTACTGCCAACAGTTCGAGATTACTTCTTGGACCGGGCAAGCCTGAATGTTTTTCCAGGTAAGAAATCCAGTCTTCTGTTTGCTGCAGGTTTGCAATATGTTGTTCTCTCGATATCATATTTCTCTTGGCTAAAATGTTTTTTTGGTGAGCTCAATGTTCTTCAAATAGAAATATAACTCTTCCGCAGATATTCGTGATTACATAATTAGATAACTAATGTAGATTAAAATAGGGGAAGGATGAGTTTATTTGCCAGAATTGGAGCAACCATATAAGAAAGGATGAATAAAAAATAGAAAGAGAGCAAAAATTGACTGCTGGAGATTAACTTTCCTAACGCATTCCATCTCGTGTATTTAACCTCATTGATGGTAATCGTAAATGCTCTTTCTTTGCTTTCGGTTAAGACCAATGAATCCGATAAATCCATGTAATACAGAAAGTTGGACAGTAACTTTGACCGATGTGCCAGATGTATGGGTTTAATTTCTACATTTGAAATCAACAGAAATGCTGCACTCATGATATATAAAAATCGAACGGATAGTTGACCGGATGTAATTACCAGCATCCCGCCATGAAAAATCAAACCAAGCAATATTGTGAGCCGGGTTCGTTTGGGAATTAACACGATGATTCCAAGAAGAAACTCTGTGAAAATGGTCATGATACCCAAACCCTTCGCCACCGTCATATTTTCTGCAGAAATCCATGATTGATACACTCCAACATCAAGAACATCTCTGAGAAAGAAATCGAAATACATTCCATTCCACCAGTCTGACGTAAATATTTTATTGATGGCCGCTCCGAGATAAAGAAGAGATATTTGAATGCGAAAAAGGGTGGATTGGTCCTTGTAGAGTCCAATCAATACCAGGAGACTCGCGATAAATGTTGTTGAATTTCCAAACATTGGTTTGGAGGAAAGAATGTAAAACAGAATGATTAATCCTGATATCAGGCTCAGAGTTAAATAATTGCCAATATTTAAAAGAATTAGCAGACAAGAAAAAATCAGAATAACAGAAGTAACGGTGTAAAAAAGCGGCGGCAATACATCTAAAAAATGTAGGAAGGGCAGATACGGAAGGTTGAATAAGGGAGCCGCTAAAAAACGGAGCTGAATAATAATGACAAAGAGAATGAGTGCTTTTAGTGCAACTATTATTCTTCCGGGAAGTTCAGGTTTATGGAATAATCTTGTCTTCAGGCCAGATCCATATTTTTTCACTGTGTCCGTTTGTTATAAAGGATAATTCAACAATAGCATTATCTTCTTTCCCATAGGTGGTTTCGTATTGCCTTATAATGGAAATGAGATTATGAATGCTTCTGTTTTCACGTCCATATCCCGGCTTTCGGTATCTATCTGTAATTTCATCCTTACCTAATTCCACTCCATCAACTGTAACATCTATATCATAAAATGAGATTTCATCATACGGTGCCCAACAGAAGAATTTTGTTTTTGTGAACCGTCCCACCAAAATCCCTGCAATTTGTAAAGAGAAAAATACGATCAGAAAAATTTTCCGGGTTGTTAGCATATTTTTCATAACCATTAATTTAGTAGTATTATAATCAAATAATTTTTGATCATACTCAAACAGAGTTCGGGTCTATGAATAAAAAAATTGCTCTTGTTGGCTGTGGAATTTGGGGTCAAAATATTTTAAAAGAACTTATAATCCTCAATTCTGAAGTTCACGTGTTTGAGACGAATCCGGCTCTTCGAGATACAGCCATCAAACTTGGAGCCGTTCAGTTTTCAGACGGATTACCTTCGGTGAATGATAATTTCGATGGATTAATTGTTGCTACTCCTTCTACTACTCACCGACCGGTACTCGAAAAACTGGCTGGACTTGATATCCCGGTTTTCCTGGAAAAACCCCTGACAACAAACCTCGAAGATGCGCTGGCACTTCGGGAGCTTTCTCATGATGATATTTACCTGATGCATATCTGGTTGTATCATCCCGGCATTTTAATGCTGAAGGATATTGCACAGTCCAAGGAGCTGGGGAACGTGCTGGGGGTTAGGTCAACCCGGGCAAACTGGACGAGTCCGCGGACAGATACCGACAGCGTATGGAATCTCTCGCCGCATGATATCACCATTGCAAAGGCAGTTTTAGGTTACATTCCGGATCCAAAATCAGCTATTGCAGAGTGTCATCATGGAATAATCAGAGGATTGGTAGCACTTCTCGGGGACGATCCGTATTGTATTTTTGAAGTTTCCAACAGGTATGAACGGAAAGTCAGAGAGGTGAGGATTCACTGTGAAAAAGGCGTTGCAATTCTTGAAGATGAGAAAGTAGATGCCATCAAAATAGTTCGCGGAGATGCTGCAAGTGATCCCAAAAAAATGGAAATCGAATTCAGAAAATTTGATAAAACTCCTCCATTAAGATTTGAAATCCGGGAATTCCTGGATTTTTTGAATGGCGGTGCCACTCCCCGAAGCAGTTTTGAAGACGGACTCGAAGTCATAAAAACCATTCATGACATTGTTGAATTAGCAAAATAGCGGATATGAGTAAGTTAAAAGCAACGGTAGTACTTCCAACAACTAGAGACAGAGGCCCATTGCTTCCTTATTCGATAGGCAGTATCCAACATCAAACATTGGATGATATTGAGATTTTTGTAATTGGTGACGGTGTTTCAGATGCGACCAGGAAAGTAGTTCAAAAACTTCAGAGCGAAGATTCCCGGATAAAGTTTTTCGATCATCCCAAACATGAAAGACGTGGAGAAGTCTATCGTCATCAGGCGCTTCAGGAAGCTAAAGGAGAAATCGTTTGTTACATATGCGACAGAGACCTGATGCTGCCGAACCATGTTGGAACCCTGTATTCTCTACTTCAGAAGTACAATTTTGCATTTACAGCATTTATCCGGGTACGGGAAGATCACAGCGTTATGTTTGATAATTATTCCAAATATTTTGGTCCGGCTTCTGAAGCACCCAAAAAGTTTGTGCACCGGGGAAATGCAGCACTTTCCAGTGTAGGCCATACACTGGCGTTTTATCAACAATTACCCTATGGATGGCGGACAACTCCGGAAGGTCAATACACAGATGTGTACATGTGGAAACAGTTTTTGGCTCATCCTCAGTGCCAAGCATATTCACATGACGAAGCTACCATGCTGTATTTTAAAAGAGGGAATTTCCCCGGCGTTCCCGTTTCTGAAAGAGAAAAAGAACTTAAACGATGGTCGGAAAAAATCTCAACTGAAAAAGGTATTGAAGCCATCAAAAAAGAAGCTTTAAAGGGATTGATGCATGACCGGCTTCGATTGCGATTACGAGTCATTTCTACTCCATTAATTTCGATAAAAGGATACGATTTAAGAGAGCTTTCCTCTCAGTTATTGGAACGATTGAAGAAAAATAACTCAGGCAGAAGAGAGACTTAAAGGGTGGATGAGACTTAAATTCATCCATATTTAAAAGAGATTACGATTTTTGAATTTTTTCCCGAGCTTCTTCAAAAGGCTTCCAGTCTCCTAAAGAGGCCTTGAGTTCAGCTTCTGTCGGGAAATCCTGGGCTCGTTGAGAAAGAATTGCATCATCCATTGGCCAGGGAATACCCAGGTCTGGTGCATTCCAGATGACTCCCCAGTTGTCGTCTTTTCCATAATCCACATAGGCTTCAGAAACTGCCTGAACATGAATGGAGGGAGTATCGAAATACCAACCATGTAAAAGACCTTTGGGAAAAGCCAATGCCGCCAGGTCTTCCTCAAACAATTCATATAAGGAGTGCACACCTTCCGTTGGTGAGCCGGGCCGAATATCTTTTAAACCGAGAAAACAATGGCCTGTGAGCAGGCAAAAATATTCATCATGGCGCTTATGCAGATGCATTCCCCTGAAGACGTTCTCTTTTGACTTTACAAGACTCCATTGTACCGGTTCGATACAGGTATTCCAGTATTCCTGGAAAATTTCTGAAAATGATCCCCTGTAGTCTTTATGTTCTGCAACTTTTTTTAGTTCGGTCTGATAGATTTCTCCACCTGATATGAGTCTGGATTCTTTTCCCATAGCTTTAAATTTTTAGTGCCCGGTTAATGATTGATAATCTTTTTTAAGACCCGATTTATTTAGTAATAAAAAAGATTCCAAACAAGAAATGAAGCATATTTTACAATTTTCTAACGAGGGTGGCGACACGGGTAAAGAAAATCAGTCTAATGAAGGCTTTTTCTTTCTTCAAATACTTCACCGGGAATAACAGCACCGGATGAGTTGCCAAAGCTATTGCGAATGTAAGTGAGAACATCGGCAATTTCCTGATCCGTCAGTTGTTGGAAGGCAGGCATTTCTTGGTTATACATTTCGCCGTTTACTTCAATGGGTTCAGAGAGGCCCAGAAGCAGTGTTCGAATCAAGCGGGCTTTGTCACCGGTAACCCATTCTGTTTCAGAAAGTGGGGGATACATATCCGCCGAGCCCTGGCCTTCGGGTCCGTGACAAATCTGGCAGTGCTGTACATACAACTGCCGGCCTGCGGCAAACTCTTCTTCACCCACCTGGTGGTTCCAGTCTTCGCTCAGAAGATCAAGAGATTCAGTGTTTTCGGTAAAAAAAGGTAATGAATCATCTAGGGTTTCATTTTCTGTAAGTGACCGGATACGAATGATACGGTCATTCATTTCCGGTAACTCATCATACATCCAGGGTTGAAAGCGTGGATGCCAGTCGGTATTGCTGGTAGTGAAATAGACAGACCCGTCTGATGCCACAGAGACATCCCGAATTCGTCCAAACTCTTTTTGCAGGTAGATGTGTTCTTCAGTGATCTCCTGACCGCTATCACTTAAATTTAAAACCCGTAATGCCCGGCCTTTCATATTCGCAGTGATCAGGCTGTGATTCCATTCAGGAATGGTTTCATTCTCAAAAATTGCCAGTCCGGCAATGGCTATCGTTGGAGTCCATGCCATCAGAGGTTCTTTGATTTCAAATTCAGCACAAAAGTTCTGTTCAAAATCCTGATCACAAAATCCCTGAACATCCGGCCAGCCATAATTTCCGTCTTTTATAACCAGGTTGATTTCATCGTCGTTATTGGGACCATGTTCCGTACTGTAAAAAGTTCCGTCATCAGAAAAAACGAGCCCCTGGGGATTGCGATGGCCGCGTGACCAGATCGGGCTTTTGGGAATCGGATTATCTTCAGGAATGGATCCATCCAGGTTGAACTGCATGATTTTCCCAACCAAAATTGAATCGTTTTGTGTTTGATTCGGCCGGCCGGCATCACCCATCGAGAAGAAGAGTTTTTCATCCGGAGAGATGGCCAAACGTGAACCATTGTGATACGTATTTCCGGGAATGCTGTCTAATAAAATCTGCGGATTGATGAGCGAATCGCCATCAAAAGAATACTTCACTAAGCGCGATTGTACCGCTTGTTGAAGGTCATCTTTGTTTGATTGAAATGTGTAGTGTAGAAACACAGATTTTTCTTCGGGATGAACCGTCATCCCCAGAAGTCCGTAGGATTTTTTGTAAAGCACATCCGGGATTTCCAGAACTTTTTCCTTCTCAAGTGATTTCAGATCCATTCGATAGACTGAACCGCTCTGCTCCGTAAACCATAAAGCTCCGGGAACGGATGCATCCACATCCCATGGAATTCCCAAGTTGCCGGCCACTTCTTCAAGGACTAATGTGGAACGATCCAGCTTCAGATAAGCGATAGATGTGGATTGGTTTCTGTCAGAAGTACACGAGACGAAGAACAATGCAAGGAGAAATGTCAGTGAAGAATACTTCAAAGTATTTTGGTTGATTTTCGAGCTGAAGAAATATGGCAAAGAATTGTTGATTTACAAAAAGATCAAAAAAGTTGTAAGAACTTTGCCAATCAGTGAAATTCACTCCAATTCACCCAACAAATCTGCAATATCCAGCGGGCGAGTGTACATTTCAAGAGAGCCATCCGGTTTTTGAGGCCATTGATCTTTCGGGCGATCCCAATACAATTCCACACCATTTTGATCAGGATCATCCAAATAAATGGCCTCGGAGACACCATGATCGGCCGCTCCACTCAGCGGATAATTTGCATCCTGCAATCTCTGAAAAGCAATTGCCAGATCTTTTCTTGTGGGATAAAGAATGGCGGTGTGAAAAAGTCCGGTAGAATGACGCGGTGCCGGCGGGCCATTTTTACTGTGCCATGTGTTTAATCCAATGTGATGATGATATCCTCCTGCAGAAATAAAAGCGGCGTCAGAGCCATAAGTTGTCGTCAACTCGAAGCCAAGAAGACCGCAATAGAAATCCAGAGATTCCTGAATGTTGGATACTTTGAGGTGCACATGCCCGATTCTGGTTTGAGCCGGGATTTTGTAATCGTTATTGGCGGACATAAGTTAGAATTTGTGAGAATACGTATTTAAACACCCAACATGGGCAGGTGTTTTACATTGTGATAGGTAAGTGCAAGGGATATGCAATGTTTTAGTTCCAGCTCGGGAATGTCTTTCAACAAGTCGAAAACAATAGCCCGGGTTCCATCAAACTGTAGTTTATCTCCGTACAATTTTCGGAAAGTATCCACCAAACTTGTGGTGCATGTAAAGTACATCGCATATTGATCCGGTTGTGATTTCTTCCAATCCATTCGCACCGTACTTCCGGTTTTTGTTTTATAGCTGGGCTCACCCCAACTCAGAGTTTCCTCAAGTTTGTTAACGGTTTCATTTTCAGAGGCTGTCTCAAAAATCATCTGCCGTAATTTTAAAAGTCGTGGCCGAATAATTTCGGGATAACTGCTGAATTTATTTTCAACTGCTGGGTTTTGAAAAGGCGTCATGTTTTGTCAGGCAGAACTTGTTAAGTGGAATGTATCCAGCAATGTAGTTTTTTCTTTTCGCTGATACCAGTCGTTTCCAACAAGTTCCAGCCGGTCAATTTTAGAAATACCAAAATCCCGGTTCCGGAATTGGGAAACAGATGAAAAAACTTTCTCGGGATTTTCCGGCACTTCTCTGAAACGAACACAAGTAAGATGAGCAGTTTTCAAAAGATAGCGATGATCTATCGAGTTTTGAAGATCGGAGGTTCGAAATTGTTCTCTCAGTTTGGTTCGAAGTTCGTTCAGCGAATCATCTTCCGGAAATCCCTGCACGATGATACAGGATGGAGAAGCCGTTATGCCTTGAAACCGAATCCGAAATGGTGAGAATGATGTTGTAACCAATTCAATCAAATTGATATAGCGGGAAGACTGAATGTCTGTAAGTGAAAAACCTGAATAACAAGAGATCACCGATAAAACCGTAAAATGAAGATCGCTCAGGGGATAATAATACTGAAGCGGCGCAACGGACTTGATCTCGTTCAACATTTCCGAAATATTCTGTTTGACTTGCTCCGAAGGCCGGGCCAGCAATGTGATGCCGTATCGATCGTCATCAGAAGAATCAATCATCGGGTCCGTTTCAAACTGCTTCGTTTTGAACTTCCCTGAAGCTTCATCCCACATTCGGTCGTAATGCTTCTGCAGGTTCATGATCGCCAGGCCAGCGTTACTGAATGGCTTTTATTATCCATTAATCTCTTCGGCAGAATAGCCGGCTTCCTTTATTGCTTTTTTGATCTGATCGGATGCCATATTTTCAGTTTGAACAGTCAGGATTCGGTCTTTATGATCGAGATCAACCGACCACTCATGAATTCCTTCCTGCTTGTCGAGATACGGAGTGACGGTTGATACGCAACCTGAGCACTGAATGTCTGTTTTGAACGTCAATGTTTTCATATGGAAAAATAAATCGTGGATAAATGAGTAAGTAAAAAAGTTTCTTTAAAGTTCGTCGGATGCCGGAATCAATCGGGCGGATAAATCCGGTTCTTCTTCAAATTCATCTAACGGGAACATTGGCCGGTTGATTCGCTCATACTCCAGCCGATGCAAATCCTGATCCACTCCGCCGGGAGTGAGAGCCATAATCCAGTCGGCTCGCATATCATACAATTCGGGTACGAGATAACCGATTTTCACAACCACGATATCCGTTTCTCGCGGATTCAGCCCCAGATTTGTAAAATCACTTTCGTGGTGATAGGGTTTTCGTTTCTTTGTGACGATCACATTCGCACTCCCGATTTTCACAACTACTTCGGTTTCAGCGTCTTCATCGCCATGTTCAATGGCCGTGATTTCCCCTTCAAGAAGGATGGGAGGGGAGTATCGGTCATCCACTTCGGCACCTGCGTATTCGCTGACTGTTCCGCCAACTCCCGCTTCAACCGCTACTTCTATAAATTCTGGTCCCGGAATGGACGCATAGATAAGTGACGGACCATCTTCGGATTGAAATTCCTGTCGATCCAAAATTTGGCGAATCGTCCAGGTGACATCTCCGGCGCCGCCTGCGGTCGGATTATCACCCATATCACTGATGATAAACGGTTGCACATCACTGTTGATAGCCATCTCTAAACTTTCTTCGAGCGTGGCTGTCGGGGCAATAAACTCAAACTCATTTCGAACATCCCAAAAACTTTGGGCCAGCATTTCGGCGGTCTCGGTTACTTTCTGTTGATCATCGCCGGTAACCATCACAACAGCATGATTTCTCGGCTCATCCGCCCAGGCGTATCCAACCCAAATGGCTGCATCAATGACACCCTCTTCATTTGCTGCCGGTTCAACCTTTTCATAAAGAGTCTTTGCAGGATCAACGCGCGTACTGGTTTTCTCTCCAGGTAGGAGAATCGGAACCGGAATCCACGCTTTGTATTCGGGTTTTCCTTCTCCATTTTCGAGACGCGTAAGCAGATTTTCCACCGCACGTTCTTTTGATTCCAGCGCATCTTCGTGCGGTGCCATCCGGTAACACGTAATCAAATCGGTATGTTCAGCAAGTCTCTGAGATACATTTCCATGCAGATCCATCGATGTTGAGATCAACGTTTCCGTCCCAACCACTTCTCGGACCCGTTTGATAAAATCTCCTTCAGGATCATCCAGCCCCTGAACACTCATTGCGCCGTGGATATCAAAAAAGAGTCCGTCGTACGGCAGGTTTTCTTCAAGTCGTTCCAGCGTTTCCGTCACAAGCGATTCGTATGCCTCACGAGTTACAATTCCTCCCGGAATGGAATGACCGCGAAGCGTGGGGAACCATTGGGCGCGTTGCCGTTTCTCAGATCCTTCATCCACAAAAGGATAGTAAGAAAAAACCTCATCACCTCTTCTGGCTTTGAATGCTTCTTCGTGAGTAACAGCCGGGGAAAAGGTGCTGGATTCAATGGCAACTCCGGCAATGGCGATTCGGGGTAAATCCTCGCTCGGCTCTGTTGAACTGCAAGAAATAATGGCGATAAAAAGAAGAGAAACGACGAGAAACAGAAGTGGTTTTTTCATATCGAATACTTTCTGGATTGGATGCTTTTAGGTCTGAAAATATATAATAAGCGTCGGCAGAACGATTGGCAAATGGAATGAATGTAGAATATTGAACAAGGAATAGCGAATTTCTAAGTGTTGACATCTTTGCGATCCTTAGCGTCTTTGGCGGTTTATAAAACTGCTGAGGACGCTAAGAGGCGTGGAGTTTTTTATTGCAGCACGAGTTCTACGTCTTCAACTGCCAAAGCTTTATGAGGATTGGACGGATCGGAAAGTCTCAATTCGATTTTGTTAAGTTCGTCCGGTAAAAGATTGATTTCGATAATTTTCTTCTCATATTTTCTATCGGAAATCATCTCGGCTTGATCGTCAAAAGAAAGGTTGACCGGTTCTCCGTTAATCAACAGTTCCAACTCTTTACCCGTTTGATTCTGCGGATATTGAACGATCAGTTGATAGGATTCTTTTCCTGGATTCAAAATAAACCACTGTTTTTTTACAACAGTTGGCTTTGTAGAATAGTAATCTTTTCCGCTCAGGCTGTGGTAATCAGTAGCATTTTCGGAAGTCAACGGGTATGAACCACCATCAGATGCCTCTATAGTATTTGAGGGGATAAACTTTAACTCTCCTTCGTATTCAATCACGATTACATTCACGAGATCCGTTTCAGGCAATTCAGTGATGTCGATACTGTATTTGTCACCGTCCTGGTTTACTCTGATTGATTGAGACGGATCAGCAAGTAAAGTTGCTTCAGCCGGTTGAGTTCGGAGACCTTCGATTTCGATTCGTCCGTTTTCAGGCGGATTTGTCAGAAAAAGGAATTGTTTGCCCGGTTTGGCGGTGACCGTTCCCCAGCTCTGTTCAAACAGGGGAGAAGTGGTTGTACCGTAAATGGCCTCGCCATTTTTGTTGAGCCAGCCGCCTATGAGCAGCAATACTTCTTTCTCAAATTCTACAATACTTCCATCTCCTCTCGGACCGATATTCAGCAGATAATTCCCGCCATTACTGACCACTTTAATCAGGCCTTTCAATTTTTCGAGAGCTTTTTCCTGTGGATTGCCACGTTCCTGCCAGGATCGATATCCCCAGGTTTCGTCGAACATGGACGCCGGGGTTTGCCACAATGTTCCCATCCGGAAATCGGGAGAGACGTTATCGCCCATCACCACAAAATCGCCCTGGTCATTCCAGATTCGTCCGCTGACCAATGTGTTGGGCTGATGCCTCTTCACCATCTCTTTCAGCTCTCTGCTTTGCTCAAGTGTTGGCTTACCCATATCAAACCAAATTTCTGAGATCGGTCCGTATTCGGTCATCAATTCTTCCACTTGGTTTAAATTGAACTGGTGATGCTGCGGAGGGATGGAATCACTGTTATGAGATGAAATCGGCACGGCGTGTTCATAATTCCAGTCAATGAGGGAGAAGTAAACGCCAAAATCGAGCCCCTGTTTTCGTGTGGCTTCTGCCAGTTCTTTGATGATGTCGCGGCCGTACGGGGTGGCATCTATGATATCAAAATTGGAGTACTCCGTATCATAAAGCGCAAATCCGTCGTGGTGTTTGGCTGTGATGACAATGGATTTCATTCCTGCATTTCTTGCCAAGACCGCAACAGAATCCGGGTTCCAGTTTACGGGGTTGAATGTGCTGGCCACTTCTCTGAAATCTTCTTTCGGGATTTTTCCATGTGCGCGAATCTGTTCGCTGTATCCAATTTCTACGCGCTCATCATTCCAAACTCCGCCCAGTTCTGAATACACCCCAAAATGAATAAACATGGAGTATTTTTGGGACTCCCATTCGGAGATGGCTTGGTCTTGAGATTGAGGTTCGGTGGTTTGTTGAGCATTAGAATTGGTTTCTGATTGGCAGGAAAAGGAAAAAGGAATAAGTAAAATGCTGAGAGATATAGTAAGAAATGACTTATGGATCATAAAAATGGTTCAATTTCCTTTTTCAGTTTGGGAAGATACTTTTTGAGTATCGTCCAGACAATGGAATTATCGATACTGTCGTAAGCGTGAACCAACCTATTTCTAAAAGCAATAATCTGTTTGTCATTATTGATGGACAGATCAGTCTCAACTTTTGACAGCTTGTTAAGTGCCTCCCCAATAATAGCCAATTGTCTTTCTGTTGCACTCTGGGTTTTTAGATCTTCATGATATTCTTCGAAATCATCGATCTCTTTTGTGAAGCTTTCAATCAGATCGATGGCTCTTGAAATATCAGACAGGTACTTTTTGCCCTCTTCCGTCATATAGCAGGACTTTTGTTCTCTCTATATTGTTTTTAAGAATGGGATTTTTTAAAGATGAATTGGTTAATAAATCGACCTTTCGGTCGAAAAAATCTTCAAGTGTATCCCATAATGACATCAGTTTTTCACCACGTTCGATGGGGTCAGCCTCATCAATTTCTACAAGAAGATCGACATCACTTGTCTGTTCATTAAATTGATCCGTTACGGACGAGCCAAATGCATACAACATTTTTATACTGTGATTACGGCACAGGTTTAAAAACTCCTGATCCTTTTGTTGTATGAGGTGTTTTAAGTACATAACAGTAAAATAATAATTTTCAAGGAATTATTATGGTGCAGTGGTTGCATTACTCAATCAAATAAAAAAGGGAAGAACCATAAAGTCCTTCCCTTTTAAATAATGATAAGTTTAAACTGTGTATTTAAATCGCCTCGCTTCCCCGCTCGCCCGTACTAATCCGGATACATTCTTCCAGCGGCGTGATGAAGATCTTCCCGTCGCCCGTAGTTTTGCCGGGTTGTTTGTCTTTGTAGCGTGACTTGACGGTTTTGATGATGGTATCAACGGTGATGTCAACGAATTCGTCATTGACGGCAATTTCGAGGCGGACTCTCGGAATCAATCCCGGAACGACTTTTTTGCCGCGATAGATTTCTGCGTCCTCAGCTTTTCCATGGCCGGATACACGCATGACGGTGATCCGGCGGATTTCGGCTTCAATGAGGGCTTCCCGTACTTCATCCAGTTGTGTTTCCCGAATAATGGCTATGACAAGTTTCATGTGATGGTAGATTTAAAGTGATTAATTGGGGTTGAGCATTCCGTAGCCGTGTTCGCTGTGGTATGCGCTGTCGAGTCCTGACATCTCTTCTTTTGGATCAGATCGGAAACCAATCAACTTGTTGATGACAAAGAGAAGAATCAGCGTTAAAACGGCTGCGTAAACAACGGCTATAAGCACGGCAACTACTTGAACTCCCAATTGTTGCCAAGCGGTCCAACTGCCTCCGGCTGCCGCAGCAGCATCGGCCATCCAGGCATCGCGGATGAAGAATGTGAGTAAAATAGCTCCTACAATTCCGCCAACGCCGTGAATACCAAAAGCGTCGAGGCTGTCATCGTATCCAAGTTTATTTTTGGCAATAATCGCCATGTAGCAGAAAACAGAAGCAAAAATTCCAAGCATAAATGCTCCAAACGGCTGAACTACCCCGGCTGCGGGAGTAACGGCAACCAATCCCGCCAAAATTCCGGACATAATTCCAAGTGCCGTTGCTTTGCCCTGGTGCCACGCTTCAATAATCATCCATGTAATAGCTCCTGAAGCGGCAGCAACTTGTGTTGCGGTTAACGCCTGTGCTGTGCTCAAGCCACTGGCAACGGAACTACCAGCGTTAAAACCAAACCAGCCGACCCAAAGAAGCCCGCCGCCAATCATGGTCATCACCAGGTTACTTGGCGGCATGTTGGTCACCGGAAATCCTCGCCGGGCTCCAAGATAGATGGCAGCAACAAGACCACTGACACCGGCAGAAATGTGAACCACTGTTCCTCCGGCAAAGTCAATAGCACCGTTTGCGCCGAGGTTAAAAAGGAATCCGTCTTCAGCCCAAACCCAGTGGCAAAGCGGATTGTAAACTAAAAGTCCCCAGAGAGCAATAAAAAGACAATAGGATTTAAATTTTACTCGCTCGGCAAAAGCGCCGGCAATCAGGGCGGGGGTGATGATAGCAAATTTGCCCTGGAACATGCTGAAAACGTATTCCGGTACACCGGCGTCCATAATAGTTTCGTCAATTCCAGCCAGGAAAATGTAGCCGGGGTTCCAGCCAAACCATCCGCCGAGAACATTGGGACCGAAAGCCATGGCATAACCAACGGCAACCCAAAGCACGGTCATAATGCCCATAGCCGCGAAGCTGTGCATCATGGTTCCCAAAACGTTTTTGGTTCGGACCAATCCGCCATAGAACATTGCCAGACCGGGTACCATCAACAGAACAAGTGCTGTGGAAACGAGCATCCAGGCAGTTGTTCCGGTATCAATGGCTGCGCCATCTTGGGCAAATGAAGGAGTTGAAATTGAGAGAAACAGTAGCAGAAGGAGTGGGAATTTACCCAGATATTTTTTTAGCATATTGTTTGTTTTGATAGACTTAATGGTAGACTGCCGAAAATCTATAATAAATTACAAAACAATACAAAGTAAAATGTGTTTTTTTCGTTAAGTAATTAGATTTAAAAAGTAATAATATTTAATAATTAAGTTTTTTGTGTAGGTAAGTTAATTAATTTCATTCTGTAAGCGTTTCCAAAGAGGAAAACCCTAAATTTTTAAATAGAAATAATTTGAGTCTAAGTTTCTTTTTTCAGAGATATGACGGCCAGCTTCAATGATGGTTCAAATTATTCACAATCTTCAGTGCCCAATTATCACGTTGTTTGAGTAGGTTTCTAAGCGAGTGTTTAATAATCCAGACTCTCTCATATGTCGGTTGTTTTCTCCACTTTTCAATGATCTCTTTACCGATTTGCGGGTTGTCTTTCAAAATGTCATTCACGCAATTGGCCACAGATTTTTGGACGTATTTGGAGGTGTCGTCTTTCAAATTGTCCAGGATCGGTATAATCGGTGCAGGGTTCTCAATAAAGGTATCGAGCTTTTTCGCCCAGGGAAGACGGGGACGTACACCTTCTGATGATAATCGCCGGACATGAAAATTTTCATCACCAGACCAGCCCAACATTACTTTGAGGGTTTTTTCAGGATACATTTCAATGTAAGGCCGAATAGCATACTCGCCCGTATTTCGCTTCGTGATTTCGGCTATGGTATTCATCGACAGATCGAAATGATCGCGCCCATATTTTTCCACGTATTTGGCAATCGGCATAATCCAATAATAGTTGGTAAACATGCCTGTCTCATCGTTGTTCTCAGGGCCCAGGATTTGGGTGAGCAATTGTACATTTCTAGGGTATGAACCCGTGAGATTGGCATGAAGTTCGTCGGCAATCACTTCTACCCTGTCCTTCAGCTCCAGTATTTGAACTTTGAGATCAATACTCTCTACAAATCCATTTAAATCAAAAGGAGGATAAACGGAATTGATTTTATCAGCAAGGAGTATGGCGAGCTCTTTATCAAACCAAAATTTTAATTTCTTGTAAGCCAATTATTTTTCTCCTCCTTCCGGACCATAGAAGAAAACCCATGTCACGAAATTATCCGTAAAATTTTCGAAACGGTGTTCTGCTCCGGCAGGGACAAAGAGAACATCGCCAGGTGAGAAAACAGTTCTTTCATCCTCAAGAATAAACTCTCCCGATCCACTGACAACCACGTAAACTTCATCCCGGCTGTGTGGCTTTTGATTATCAACTTCATTGGGTTTATAGATTTCAACCAGCAAGGACCCGTGAGTAAATAATTCGACGAACTCATTGCCGGAATTTTTGAGCTTATTTAAAGCGTCTCCAAGGGGTATTTTGAATTTTTTTGAAGCCATTTTACAGTATTTTGTAATCCAGTATCATTCTTTAAATGTGAGTGTAAATGTAGTCCCTTCATCAACTTTGCTTTCAACTGAAATTGTACCGCCTAAATTTGTGATATGATTGTAAACGAGGTAAAGCCCAATACCTTTGCTGTCGGCGTGATTATGGAATTTTTCATGAAGTCCAAAAATCTGTCCTTGTAATTTTTCCATGTCAAAGCCGCGTCCATTATCCGTGAAAATGAGTTGTTTATTTCCCCCGTTGATTCTTGTAGCTATGGATATAAGTGGATTGCGATCGGGATGAGCATACCTGATGGAGTTTGTGATTAGGTTTAAGAAGATACTCTTCAGGTAAGCCTCATTAAAAAGAACGGTTTTAAAATCGTCTAAATGAACCTCCACGGTTGTCTTGGAATCATTGATGTATGTTTGAATGGATTGAATCACAGAATTCAAAATATCCTGAATATTCAAATTGCTGGTCTTTATCTCTAAGGTTTCCTGGTGATTGAGGTCGTCAAGGTAAATGTCCAGCGTTTCTTTCAGGTTTTCTGAAACCGTTTTAAGAAGCTCAAGAAAGTTTAGTGTTTCTTCGTCTTCAATAGTGGATAGATCAATCAGGTTAAAGAGAGATATCAGGTTTGCAACAGGAGACCGCAAATCGTGCGAGGTTGCATATGACAGTTGTTTTAACCGTTGATTGGTTTGAGTGAGTTCGGAAAGCAATTGATTTCTCTCTTCTTCATGCTTTTTTCTGTGAGTAATATTTTTCGCGATGGCATAAACCAACTCCTTGTCATCCACAGGAATTGAGGTCCATGAAAGCCATACTGTTTTCCCTTCTTTTGTGATATAGCGGTTTTCGAAATTCAATAAGGGATCGCCCGCCCTGATTTTATCCCTCCATTTGGAGGTCAGTGCGATATCTTCGGGGTGAATAAATGAATTGATGGGTTCTGAAAGTAATTTCTTTTCTGAATATCCAAAAAGTTTGCAAAGAGCCGGATTCACTTTTTTAAAATATCCGTCGAATCCGGCAATACAAAGCAGGTCTGATGAGAGCTCAAAAAAAGGCTTGAGCGAATAGTTCGAAGCAGATTTAGAACTTTTTTTAATCTCAGTACTCATTATTTATGGAGGTAATTGGAAGGTAATTGGAAGGTAATCGAGCTAAATATTGTACCCTGAAAGCGGCTTAAATTTGTAAGAATTTGCTAATTTTTCCCAATTAAATTCTCGGCAATTTTTGCTGAAGACAGAACGCCCGGCAGCCCGGCCCCGGGATGAGTCCCGGCTCCCACAAAATAAAGTCCGTCCACATCTTCAGATTTGTTATGAGGACGAAACCAGGCCGATTGTGTCAGAATCGGTTCAACGGAAAAGGCTGATCCTTTATAACTATTCAGTGTATTCTGGAAGTGAAGGGGATCGATGGTGTGTTCGGCTACAATGTTTTCCTGCAGATCGGGGAGGTAGTTTTCTTCCAGGAAATTCATGATGGCATCGCGGTATTTTGGCGTCATTTCATTCCAGTCGGTTCCGCTGTCCAGATGTGGAACCGGGGAAAGTACGTAGAACGCCTCATGGCCTTCCGGCGCCATCGACGGATCGGTAATTGTGGGCATATGAAGATAGAGAGAAAAATCATCAGCCAGCTCTTTCTTGTGGAAGATATCTTTCAACAGGCCTTCATATCGCTCTCCCAGAATAATATTGTGATGGGCGAGGCCGGAATCGAGATACCTTTTTTTCGTCCCGAAATAGATCACAAAAAGCGACATACTGTATTTGGTTCGCTCGATTTTTCGATCTGTATATTTTTTCCGATGCTTTGGATTGATGAGATTTTTGTAGGTGAACGCCACATCCGCATTCGACACTACGGCATCTGCCATGTGAATGTCTCCGTTTTTCAGGCGCACACCTGACGCTTTCCCGTTGTCAATCAGAATTTCTTCAATTTCCGAATTGAGATGAATTTCACCGCCTTGCTCTTTAATTAGCTGGCACAGCGCATCGACAATAGCACCGGTTCCGCCCATGGCATAATGAACGCCCCATTCTCTTTCCAGGTAATGGATCATCGCATAAATGGAGGTCGTATCAAACGGATTTCCCCCCACCAATAACGGATGGAAGGAGAAACACCTGCGAAGAAAATCATCCTCAATAAATTGCGATACGTAACTGTAAACTGTTTTATAGGATTGAAGTTTGATCAAGTCAGGGGCTACTTTCAGCATATCCGAAAACTTCAAAAAAGGTTGATCGGCAAGTTCAACAAATCCCTTATCAAAAATAGCTTTCGTGGTTTTTATGAACTTTTCATAGCCTTCGGCATCTTTGGGATTTCTTTTTCTGATCTCTTCGAGCGTGAATTTGTGATCGTCATTGTAATCAAATTGCCGGCCGTTGTGATCGAAAATTCTGTAGAATGGATTACAGGGGACGAACTCAACATAGTCTTCTCTCTTTTTTCCGGCCGCTTCAAAAATATCATCAAACATAAACGGCGCGGTGATAACCGTTGGCCCGCCGTCAAATTTGAACCCGTCCATTTCATAGACATATGCCCGGCCTCCGGGTTTATCCCGTTTTTCGAACATTGTAACATGATGTCCCTGAGAGAGTAAGCGGGATGCAGTCCCCAATCCGCCAAACCCCGTGCCAATAACAATGATGTTTTTCTTCATAGCGAGCAATTTCTAATTCGCCTGTACTAACCAAAAAAACAAGTGAATCAATCCTGAGAGGCGAATTTTTTTAGGAGACTTTTAATTCTCCACTTGCTTCACAAACCCTTCAATTCCCTCTTGCTTGAGTTTGTTTAAGGCTGATTGAGCTTCTTCGGGATTGGAATAGCTGCCGTAGTAAACGCGAAAAATTGTGCGGTCATTAATCGTCACTTGCTCAACACGAGATCCTTCGATTTGATTGGATCTTGCTGCCGCTTCGGATTCACTTTCGAACGCGGCAAGCTGAACGGTAAACGATTCTTCGCTGCTCACGTTTTGAATGTCGACGGGACGATCTCCTTCACGAAGAAGCATAAGCCTTACACTCGCAGTACCGGTGCCAATCATATCGATTTGCTCGGCAGCTCTGCGGGAAAGGTCGATAATTCTATTGGCAATATATGGCCCGCGGTCGTTAATGCGAACGGTTACGGATTTGCCGTTTTCAACATTATCAACCCGTAAAACCGTGTTAAATGGCAAGGTTTTATGAGCGGCCGTGTAAGCATTCATATTATAGGTTTCGCCGTTGGCAGTCAGCTTGCCGTGGAAATTTGGCCCATACCAGCTGGCAATTCCACTCCCGATAATTTGTCCGGATTTTTGTTCCGACGCGGTTCTCTTTACAGCTCCACAGGATGATAACGTCAGTAACAGAATGGGAATCAATAGAAAGAAATAAATTCTAAAATGTTTTACTGACATGTTACGTCTGTAGATCATATTTTGGCTGACTAAACTCCGGGAGACTTAAATCTTGGATAGATAGTTGAAAATATAGTGTTTATTGATTTATAAACTCACTGATAATTAACAAAATTGCCCTGAAACTTTTTTACGGATGACACTTTCGGTTACTCTTATTCTGATCATCATTACCAGCATTATTTCACTGCTGGCCCTTTATGTGAATGAATCTATTTATGAAATAGGGATGCTTCGGCCGTATCGAACTGTCAGAAGTAATACCTGGTATGAGGTTATCAGTTCCGGTTTTTTGCATGGAAGTTTTACCCATTTGTTGGTAAACATGTTTGTTCTGTACTTTTTTGGAAGCGTGATGGAAGGTGTTTTGGGAACCTATCATTTTACGGCACTTTATATTAGCGCACTTGCATTTTCGTCGATCCCCTCTTTTGTTCTCCACAGAAATAACCCAAACTATGCCACAATTGGAGCATCCGGAGCCGTTGAAGCGGTGTTATTTAGTTATATCTTTGTTTTCCCCACTGAGAAACTCATTCTGTTGATTTTGCCGATACCCATTCCGGCATGGCTTTTTGGGCTTTTGTTTCTGGCCTACAGCGTTTATGAGGGTATGAAAGACTCCCAAAAAATCAATCACGAAGCCCACATTGCCGGAGCTATTTGGGGGATTTTATACCTGATCTTTTTTGTACCCAACAGCATCGATCATATTTTGACGGTGTTTGGGCTTTTATAAATAAAAAAACATGGTATTTCTCCTGCTGATTCCAAGATGGAAATCAGCATACATGAAGTTGAATTTGTTTGCACTACTTCAACTTTTAAAGAAATACCATGTTTTAGAAATGGAGATAAAAAATGTTGGTGGCACAAACGGGACGCTTGCGCCACTTCATTCTTTTAGCGATTAACCATTTTTCTCACGAAACTCCTGCATAAAACTAACAAGAGCTTCAACACTTTCCAGTTCACAGGCGTTGTAGATGCTGGCACGGATTCCGCCCACACTTCTGTGTCCTTTCAGTGCAACCAAATCATTCCCGGCAGCCTCAGACAAAAACGTTTTTTCAAGATCTTCGTTTTGAAGTCTAAATGTTACGTTCATTTTTGAACGGGAATCTTCCTCAACCGTTCCTCTGTAGAAATCATCTTTATCCAGTTCTGAATAAAGGAGACCTGCTTTTTTGGTGTTCAGTTCTTCAAAATGAGAAATTCCGCCTTCTTCAAGAATCCATTCCAAAACGTAGTTTACCAGGTATACGGCAAACACAGGAGGTGTATTGAAAATTTTGTCCAGATGAGTCTGGTAGTTCAGGATAGTTGGAATACCTTCAGACTTCTGATTCTTCATGAATGATTTCCGAATCATCACGACAGTTACGCCGGCAGGCCCCAGATTTTTCTGTGCACCTGCATAGATCATGGCATATTTGTCCAGATCAATCGGGCGGGACAGAAAGTCGGAGGAAGCATCACAAATTAAAAGCGATCCGTTGGTTTCAGGTTCTTCCTGGAATTGGGTTCCAAAAATGGTGTTGTTGCTGGTGATGTGAGTATACACGGCATCATCAGAAGAGGTCAATTCATCATTAGATGGAATTCGCGTATAATTGATCTCTTTACCGGAAAACGGTATGTGAACATTCCCAAATGGTTTTGCTTCTTTGATGGCTTTGCTGGACCATGCGCCTGTGTCGATATAATCGGCAGTCTGGCCTTCAGACAAGAAATTATAGGGCGCCATTAAGAACTGTGTACTGGCCCCGCCTTGCAGGAAGAGAACTTCCCAGTCATCATCGGCACCGAGAATGGTTTTCAGGCGTTGTATAGCCTGCTCATTAATCTCACTGTACTCAGGACTCCGGTGACTCATCTCAACAATGGAAGCCCCTTTCTCTTTGTAATTTGCTAGTTCAGATTGTGCTTTCTCCAGAACGGAAAGCGGAAGTGTAGCCGGTCCGGCGCTAAAATTATGTACTCTTTTCATGGTTTGTTTAAAATGTATGTATGATTAGTCCTGATTTTAGTTTGGGTTCAAACCAGGTTGATTTCGGAGGCATCAGTTCGCCCTGGTCTGAAACATCTACCAATTCCTGAATGCTTGTGGGATACATGCTAAATGCCAAATCGTATTTTCCGGAGTCGACGACCTTTTCAAGTTCGGCCGTGCCCCTGATTCCTCCAACAAAGTTAATTTTCTTGTCAGTCCGGGGATTTTCAATATTGAAAAACGGACTTAGAATTTGATCCTGAAGGATGGCCGCATCGAGTGAAGATGCAACATTATCATCTTTTGCTTCGGGCAAATTCATTTCCCACCAATCTCCCTGGTAGTAGAGATTTACAACACCTTTTTTCTCCGGCTGTTTGGTTGATGTTTTTTTAGCATCAAAAGTATTTACAAGCTTATTAAATGTATCTTCTGATACCTCTTTAACAACCCGATTGTAGGGGAGAATTCGCATTTGTTTCATTGGGAAGAGAACAACCGGGAAGTATTCAAACTCCGATTCACCCGGGAAGGCGTTTTTCCTTTCACGAAGAGTTTCAGCTACCCGTGAAGCGCTCTTGCAGCGATGGTGTCCATCGGCAATGTAGAGATTCTTAATCTTTGAGAATCCTTCAACAAAATTGACTGTAGAGAATGTTTTCCAGATCCTGTGAATCACTCCGTCCTCTCCCGCATGTTCGATGAAAGGAGGGGAGGTCATGGTTTCTTTCTCAATATGAAAGGCAATGTCTTCAGTATCGTTAAAAGTAAGCATCACCGGCTCGGCATGAGCTTCCTGAGTAAGAATATGCCGGGTTCGGTCATCTTCCTTATCCGGGCGGGTTAGCTCGTGTTTCAGAATTATATCTTCATCATAATCTTCAACCGAAGCGCACGTAAAAACACCGGTTTGTGTATGGTTGGGTGTTTCGAGCTGGTAGATATAGATGGCCGGTTTTGAATCCTGCTCGTAAAGATCGGAGTTAAGAAGACCTTTCAGATTTTCCGCTCCTCGTTCATAAACAGTTTCATCGTTAAAAGCAGTGCCTTCGGGTAGATCAATTTCCGGCCGGATGACATGCAAAAAGCTGTTTGGCTTGCCTTTGGCCATGTCGGCGGCTTCTTCTGTGCTGATTACATCGTATGGAACACTGGCCACTTCGTTTGCCCTCTCGGGTTTTGGCAGCCAGCCTTTAAATGGGTGAATAATTGCCATTAAGTCTGTTGGTTTTTCTTATTTTAGATGAACCTGAAGTATACAAACTCTTTTACTTTTCATCGTATAGAAATCTAAACTTAAATAAAATAATAACAGACATGAGTGAGAACGAAAATAAACCTTCTAACCATGAAAAGTTCAGTCCCGACCAGCAACAGCAACTTCTTTTTATGATGTTGATACAACAGCATGAACAGATTGCTATGATGGGCTTGGGGAAAGTAAAAAATCCTGCTACGGATAAAATTGAGCGTGATTTAAAATCCGCCAAGTATGCAATCGACACGTTGGTGATGCTCGAAAAGTTTACGCAGGGAAATCTTCCCAAAGAGATGAAAGGATTTTTGGATCAGACGTTGACCAACCTAAGACTCAACTACGCTGACGAGAAGAAGAAAGATAGCCAAAAGGATTCAGGCTCAACCGATGCCAAAGAGTAAAGACAAGATCGAGTTGACGGCCGGCGGCGGTGTAGTTTACAAGGAAAATTCGTTTCCCAGAAAAGTTCTTTTGATGAAACGAAACGGTTTTTGGGACCTTCCAAAAGGAAAAATTGAAAAGGGTGAATCTATTGAAGAGTGTGCGGTGCGCGAGGTCGAGGAAGAAGTAGGGGCCAGAAACCTGTCTATCGAACAATTTCTTTGTGATACCTACCACGAATTTGAGGCGAAAGGTAAAAAGTTCGGAAAGACCACCACCTGGTATTCCATGAAATTTAACCAAACCGGTGCGGCTCTCGAGCCTCAGGGAGAAGAGGGAATCACTGAACTAAAGTGGGTAGAATTGCAAAAAGCCAAAATTATAGTCGAATTCAAAAACCTTGTGGATGTGCTGACCGAGTTTGAGAAACAGATTGTCTAATTCTAATTGCAGATATCCTTTCCATAAAAAAAGGCGTGATTGAAATTCAATCACGCCTTTTAAATTTATACTCAGTCAATACTTAGTTTTGCAGCCTGAAGAAAATAGGCAAACTGTATTGTACCCGAACGGGGCGTCCGCGCTGCATACCAGGCTTAAATTTAGCTTGTTTTACAACACGTAGAGCTTCTTCATCAGCGCCGCCGCCAATTCCGCGAATAACCTGGGCATTTTCCACACTACCCTGCTCATTCACGATAAACTGAACGTAAACACGTCCTTCGATTCCGGCACGGCGTGCCATTTCAGGATATTTAATTTGCTTCTGAAGCTCACCGAGTCCACCGATCAATTCCGGCATTTCCTCAACAACTACGAAGAAATCTTCTTCCTCTTCTTCCTCTTCTGGTGGAGGGGGAGGTGGCATATCAAGCTGACCGCCTAGATCGAGATCACCACCAATATTGATTTCTACATCTTCAATAATTTCATCGTTTGGTACTTCAACAGGTACCGGTGGTCTGGGTGGGGGTGGAGGTGTTTCAACTTGTTTGGTTTGGATAACCTCTTCCATTTCTACCACCTCTTGTTCTTCGAGCGCAACTTCTTCTGGTTCAGTACTGGTAATATTAATCTTTACTGCTATGATAAATATTACCAATGTGATAAGAAGTCCAAGCTCAAGAAACAGAGTATGATATTTTCGCAAATCAGCTTCTGGTTTCTTTCGTTCAGTCATGTGGAATTGTATTGATGTTTGGTGTTACTCTGAAATGAGTTAGAGTATAAATGTTTTTCATCTAATTTTCCAACGATGAAATCCATTAGAATATTATTATTTAAATTTTTTTGAGATGTTCCTCCATTTCTCTGCTTAAATACCTTCTTTTTATCAAAAAAAGCAGAATCATGGCTATAAAGCTGGCAATTATGTCTGTAAGGGCATCCATTATATCCATGGTTCTGCCAATTGGCAACACTCCCTGAAGGATTTCAATAACAATTCCGAAGATACACCCGATTATAAAAATGAGAATAAACTTCGTTTCTGTCCTTTTTTTCTCGAACATAAAAAGCCCGTATAACAGCGTCCATCCAAAAAAAATCAGAAAGTGTCCAAGTTTGTCATATTCATAAACACTGCTTTCCCCAAGTTTGTCGGGTGGAAGCATCGTCAAAAAGAGAATTATAAAGGTTGTTAATACAAGAAGGATCTTGAGAAGCTGCCTGTTTCTAAGGCAGAATAGAATCACTCTGTCAATCATAGCAAATGTTCCGGACCGAACGGTTCTGTATCCTGGTGTTTATGGAATTTTTTATACCCATTGTAAAGTGCAGAAACCGAAGCAAGTTCCGAATTTTCTGTGATGGCAGTAAATGAGGCGAGGGCGCCTGATAATACATCCCCAAATCCAGCTCGCGAAAACATGGAGGTATCGTACCCGGTTACAAAATTATTGCCATTTATAAATGAAAGAATTGTGGGATTACCTTTCATTAATAATGAACTTTGGGACTGGCTAACAAATCTTTTTGCCCACTCGAAGCGCTCGTAATCATTGCTAAATTCACCATCCAGGTAATTGGACGCTTCACCAATGTGTGGCGTTAAAAGCCAATTTTGTTTTTGCTGCTTAGAAATTTTTGACTCGTTTAGTATGTCCCAGAAGGAGAGAGCATCGGCATCGAGGATTGTAAAACCCTGATGTTGTTCTAAAACTGAGAGAAGGCATTTCCCGGTTTCAGAAGTTGTGCCGATTCCAGGTCCCGCGAGTAAAACACCTTTTTTATTTTTGACAGATTGGACGATTGCTTCTGCATGTTCTTCTTTGAAATGGGTATCGGATTCTTTACCCACTCCCACTTTGATGATATTCGGTAATGCAGATTCGTATGTTGAAAGCAATGCTTTGGGAGCATACAAAAACACCGCGCCTGCTCCCTGTTTCCAGGCACTTTTGGCCGACATGATAGCGGCGCCGGTCAGCCCGGCCGATCCGGCCATGATATGCACCACGCCTCCATCGTATTTATGTCTCGCCTTTCTTTTTACTTCAGGAATTGATTCCATCAAAGTTTGATTGATAAGAACAGCATCCCAATTTCGATAAGTGGATGGAAATGGAAGATTGCAGAAAACAACTTTACCGGTATACTCTCTTGATTTCTTCCAGTGAAGTCCGATTTTATTCGAGCCAAATGTAAATGTATAATCTGCTTTTACACATTCTTTCAGAATTTCACCTGAATCGGCATGGAGACCGGAGGGCACATCCATCGAGTAAACCGGCAGCGAAAAAGCATTTATTTTTTTTATGATTTGAGGAAGATTTCCCCTCAAGTCACTATTTAAACCTGTGCCGAATATACCATCGACTATGTAATCAAACATTCCTTCATCAAGAGATTCCAATTCGGTGATATACTCAACCCGGGCTCCCTTTTTTTTAAGTTTCTTCAGCAGGGTGAGGTTTTTTTCTGCATCACGAGAGAGATCGTCATCACCCAAAACAAACCAGATCGCCACCTTATGTTGTGAGTCATTGATGAGATATCGGGCCACGGCGAGGGCATCACCGGCGTTATTTCCTTTGCCGCACACGAACAATCCCGATTTCTCATTTCCCTGGAGATTTTTAATATGTGAAGCTGCCGAAGATGCAGCTATTTCCATCAGGGTAAAACCGTCAATTCCAAACTCATTGATTGTTTTTGAATCCATCTCGCGAGACTGCTCGGCCGTGGACAGTTGACATTCAACCGGTATGGAAAATGAATTTGTCATTATTTAGTAAGAACGTGCAAACAGCACTTTTTGTGTGGAATCCTTGCCGGTAATCATACATTTTCCAGGCTCTGATTTTCCTTCAATCGGGATTAATCGAATCGTGGCTTTTGTTTCTTCCTTGATCCTGGCTTCGGTTTCTTCTGTACCGTCCCAGTGAGCGTAAATGAATCCGCCTTCCTCAATTTTTTCCAGGAATTCATCATATGTTTCTACTTCTGTGGTTTGATTCGCTGTTCGCTCTTTTGCCGCATTGAAGAGATCGGACTGAATGGTATCCAGCAGGTCAACAATATGGTCGACAGCTCCATCTTTGTCGATGATATTTTTGTCGAGAGTATCGCGACGGGCAAGTTCCAGTTTACCGTTTTTTACGTCACGGGGACCAACAGCTATCCGCAACGGAATTCCGGCTGCTTCATGTTCTGCAAATTTATATCCGGGTTGTTGATTTTCCCGATCATCCAGTTTTACGGATACGCCTTTGTCCTCCAGTTCGTCTATAATCGGTTTCGCATATTCCAAGACTTCCGTTCGTTGCTCATCATTCCTGTAAATAGGAACTACAACAACCTGGATTGGAGCGAGTTTTGGGGGAAGAACCAGGCCGTTATCGTCCGAGTGCGTCATGATCAAACCGCCAATCAAGCGTGTGGATACACCCCAGCTGGTGGCCCAGACATATTTGTGTTCTCCGTCTGTATCCTGGAATTTTACATCGAATGCCCGCGCAAAATTCTGTCCCAAAAAGTGGGATGTTCCCGCCTGAAGGGCTTTGCCATCCTGCATCAATGCCTCAATGCAGTAGGTATTTACAGCTCCCGCAAAACGCTCTGATGCAGTTTTGACGCCGGTTTTTACAGGCATTGCCATATATTCTTCAGCAAATGTTTTGTACACATCCAGCATTCTCAGGGTTTCTTCTACGGCCTCGTCCTCGGTAGCATGGGCGGTGTGACCTTCCTGCCACAGAAATTCCATCGTGCGAAGAAAGAGACGCGTGCGCATTTCCCAGCGAACCACGTTTGCCCACTGGTTGATAAGAATGGGTAAATCGCGATAAGACTGAATCCAGTTTCGATATGAATCCCAAATGATGGTTTCGGACGTTGGCCGGACAATCAGTTCTTCATCCAGCTTTGATTCAGGATCTACTTCAACCCCGCCTTCCACACTTTTCAGGCGGCTGTGAGTAATGACCGCGCATTCTTTCGCAAAACCCTCTACATGCTGGGCTTCCTTTGATAAAAATGATTTGGGGATAAAAAGAGGGAAATAGGCATTTTCGTGGCCGGTATCTTTAAACATTTTGTCAAGTGCGGCCTTCATGTTTTCCCACAAAGAGAACCCATTGGGTCGTATCACCATGCAGCCCCGAACGGGAGAGTGTTCGGCAAGTTTGGCTTCCTTAACTACATCTAAATACCATTGTGAATAATCCTCATTTCTGTTCGTGATACGTTTCGCCATCTGTTTATTTTTACTTCATTAAAATTGTGTTCAGAAAAATACCTTTTGATCCGCTTAAGATAAAGATCAATTATAAAAGTATGACGAGGAAAAGAAATATGGAAAGAAACGTTTCACCATTCTTATAAAAATGGTATCTTTTAGGCTCTGATTTTTTAAAGGGTCATACCGTGGTAGCTCAGGTGGTAAGAGCGTCGGATTCATAACCCGGAGGTCGAGGGTTCAAGTCCCTCCCACGGTACCAAAGTTAAGGCTGCATTACAAATTGTGTGATGTAGCCTTTTTTTATTGAACAAAATGTCTGATTCCCAGCTCTTCGAGAGAGAGTGCGTAAAGAAAATTCTGCTACAGAATGATATATTTTCGAAAGAAAATTATTCATAGCTATTGCAATAGCTTTTCATTTAACCAATTTTTTGATAGGAAAAAGTCAACTGATTGTTGCAGGGCATAAATGAGTAACGACAAATATTGGGAAAAATATCTCGAGCGCGTTAAAAAAACACGAAGGCATTATTTCTTTCAGAAAATGCATCTCTTGGATGGATTAAGTATTCAGTCTTTATCCAAGGTACTTGGATGGATAAAAGCGGATCTTGCTTACGTTACCAAATGGGGACTCAACATTCTTCTCCAAATAAGGGCATACGGCAATTTGATCCAACGTGAATATGGCACTTCTTATGCACAGCAATGGTTACGCCTGATGTACCTTACCTTTGTAGTCCCAAGTATCCCCAAACATTACCGAACCCGGCTGCTATTCAAACAGAGAAATTGGGAGATGGCGGACGATTTTGTTCTCTTTCACGGGAGAGTACAGTATGATTTTGTGAATCGAACAAGTGCTGATGAGATAGAAATATTGAGAAATAAATTTAAATTCTGCCAATACTGTGATGAATTGAATATTCCATGTGCTGATGTGGTAGCTGTGTACAAACAGGGCGAACAGATTTATCAAAACTTTGATGAATATCCGGTTCCCGCAACAGATTTATTTGCAAAAGATCTTTATGGAGTTGCCGGCGACGGAGCCAAAAAATTCACATATAAAGATGGATTCTATTCAGACTCTTCGGGAAAACAGTATTCTTCAGATCAGGTTATTCAGCTTATAAAGACAGGGTCGGAAAAAAACAGTGGAGTTCTTGTTCAAAAAGCACTTGAAAATCATTCTTCATGGAAAAAATTTACCAGCGGTGGACTTATAACCTGCCGAATTGTAACCGCGATAAATCCCGGGGATGAACATTCTATTATTCCCATGTTTTCAGCAGTGCGAATGCCTTTAGGAAATTCTGATACAGACAACTATTCCAAGGGAGGGCTTATCATTCCCATAGACCAACAAACAGGGATAATGGGTTCAGGCGTTACTCTGAAACCATACGATGACAAATTTGAACTGTCAAAGCATCCAAATACAATGCAACAGATTGAGGGAGAATCACTGCCGCATTGGAAGGAAATATTAGAATTTACACTTGATCTCCACTCTAATTTTCAAACTATTTTTATTGGCTGGGATATTTCTTTTACTACCGAAGGATGCTGTGTTGTTGAGGGGAATATCGGCTGGGCCTCATGCAGTTATGAAATTCCATTTCAGGATTCTTTGAAAAATACTATCTATCCTGAATTATTTGAGAAATGGATGGATAAAATCGGGGCTGTATGATTCAACCGGATGCTGTTTATAAACATCGCTGGCGCCAACGGATACTTCGAACAAGAAGGCGTTATGTTTTTGAACGATGGAAAGCTTCACAAGAAAAGAGGCCATCTTTGAGTCAGTTATGGAGATGGATGAAAAATGATTTTGTCTTTATTTTCAAATGGATCAAAAACATAATATTACAAATTCGAAAGTACGGAAAAGTTATTCGCGAGAATTATAAGACGTCTTATCCGAGGCAGTTTTGGCAACTGATGTACCTTCGATTTGTGATTCGCGAACATCCCATCCAATACAGGAAACGACAACTATTTAAACCAAAAAACTGGCAGTTTGCGGATCAGTATGAATACGGACAAGTCATCACTCAACTTGATTTAGCCAAAGCATCGTATCCTGAAGAAATAGACATTATTGAAGACAAGTTTGAATTCTACTCCTTTTGCTCCCAAATGAAGATTAAGACACCGACGGTGTTTTCAGTTTTCAATAATGGAAAGGCTGTTTATCCTCCCCGGGAGGAATTTAAATTGCCGCGGAAAGATGTTTTTATAAAAGAACAGAAAGGGGGAAAAGGAGCGGGAGTTCGGAAGCTAACTTATTCAGAAGGAATTTATTCGGATAAGAATCAAACAAAGCTCTCTGCAGAAGATGTGCATGAGTATTTGCTTCAATCATCACAATCCAACAGTGATTTGATTGTTCAGGAAGTGTTGAAAAACCATTCTGCATGGCAGGTATTTACACCCGGAAGTTTGGCCACATGCAGGATTGTCACGGCCAGGCATCCGGAAGAAAATTCCATTATTCCTATTTTCGCTACTTTCAGAATGCCTGTAGGAAATGCAGATAACGATAACTATTCAACCGGGGGACTTGCATCTTCAGTGAACTTAGAAAATGGAATTTTAGGAAGAGCTGTAACCGTAGAACCTGTAAATGGTCAATTTGAATGGACGGTTCATCCCGATACAAAACAGCAAATTGAAGGTACTAAGCTTGCTTTCTGGAATGATATTCTGGCATTTGCTTTAGATGTACATGGCTATTTTAAAACCCTGGTTGTAGGATGGGATGTAAGTATGACCACCGATGGGTGCTATATGATTGAAGGAAATATTACCTGGTCTGCAGGCCTCTTCGAAAATACAAACCAGATTCCCCTTAGCCGGACAATTTACCCGGAACTGTATGAAAAATGGATGGAAAAATACACCCAAACGGCATGACAAAGCAGGAGGATATTTACAGACAGCGATGGTGGAATCGCCTTCAGAAGTCAAAGAGATCTTATTTTTTTGAAAAATCCTCAGAAGAAGAAAATGTCTCAGTATTCAAAAAGTTTGTCTGCTTTAAAAATGATGCAATCTATGTTTTCCGGTGGACATTCAATATCCTTATTCAGATCAGAATGTATGGCGCCGACATCAAAAGAAACTACCATATTTCCTTTCTTCGACAGTTTTCCAGAATGGCCTACCTTGCATTCGTCATAAGGGTGAACCCCAGAAATTTTAGAAAATACCGCCTATTTAAGCAGAAAAATTGGAGTAATGTAGATGACTATGCCTTCGCCCATGTTAATGTGCAACGAACGTTTTCCAATGCTTTGTTTCCGGATGAAATAGATCTTTTTCTGAATAAATTTCTCTTCTTTCAATTTTGCAGGGAATATGACTTTCGTTCGCCAAGTGTTCTGGCAGCGTATGAAAATGGCCGATGTATCTTTTCTGAATTCGAGAATAAACAGCTCCCCAAAGAAGATCTTTTCATCAAAAAAATGAATGGAATGATGGGAATGGGGGCAAAAAAATTGCTTTATCAGGATGGAGTTTACACTGACAATAGAGGAAATCGCTATAATGAGGAAAGCTTGTTTAATTTATTGGAAGAAACTTCCATAAAAAACTATCCGGTTTTGCTTCAACATGTGATCAAAAATCATCCATCTTGGAGTAAGTTTACCTCTGGTGCGTTGGCTACCTGCAGAATTGTGACGTATCGAACACCAGACAGTTCTGAAATTAAACCACTTTTTGCGACCTTCAGAATGCCGGTTGGAACCATGCATGTAGATAACTTTTCGGCAGGCGGAATTGCTGCACCGGTAGATGTTAAAACGGGAATGCTCGGAACCCTCGTTGGAAGTAAACCAATAAACGGTTTCTATGAGTTCACACATCATCCGGATACAAAACAAAGAGTTGAGGGGACCGTGCTTCCGGAATGGATTGATTTATTGGCTTTTGCATTGAAGATGCACAGAAAAGTCAGGTCGGCTTTTGTGGGCTGGGATATTTGTCTGACTGACCACGGATGCTGTGTTCTGGAAGGAAGTCTTGAATGGGGTGTATCTACATATGAATCTCCTTACGAGAAGCCAATCAAAAACACGCAATACCCGGAGATATTTGAAAAATGGATGGAGACTTGCGGCAACCATGAATAAATTAGCTGCTGATTACAGGAAGATCTGGTGGGCGCGGGTTCAGAATGAAAGGCGACGATACTTTTTTCAAAAGCTTGGATATAGAAAGAATCCAGGTGCGAGCCGTTTAAAACAAATTATTCGTTGGATTAGCGATGATTTTTTCTATGTGAAAAAATGGGGGCTAAATATTCTGCTACAACTTCGAACGTACGGCCCAATCATTCAGAAGAAGTACGGGCTTTCCAAACGGCAGCAATTTTGGAGGATGGCATATTTGGCGTTTTATCATCAAGTGGATCCGAAAAGTATTCGTGGTCGCCGGCTTTATCTTTCCGAAAGCTGGAAAAATGTAGATGATTATACTTACAAACATGATGAATCTCAGTATAACCTGGCAGAAGTATCATTTCCTGAAGAGATTAAAATCCTGGAGAACAAGTTTGAATTTTTAAAATTTTGTCTCTCCAAAAAGATTGCCACGCCACAAATTCTGGCCATTTACGAGAATGGATCTATGAGTTTTTCTGCAGATTCTTCATTCGGTTTACCTCATCAGAATCTGTTCATCAAATATCTTCATGGAAAAGCCGGACAGGGCATCAGAAGGATAAAATGGTCGGACGGTAAATTTTTGGATAACAAAGGAAATACGTTCACGCCAGAAGAGCTTTCTGAAGTTCTTAGCAAAGAATCGATAAAAAGCGGCATTATTCTGCAGGATGTGATTGAAAACCATTCTTCATGGAGCGGCTTTACTTCCGGTGCGCTTGCAACCGCGCGGATTGTAACGGCAAAGTCACCGGATGACGGATCCGTAATACCGTTATTTGCAGCACTTCGAATGCCAGTTGGTGATGCCTATATTGATAATTTTTCCAAAGGTGGATTTTATTCTGGAATTGATTTGGAGACTGGGCAATTGAGCATTGCATCAGGGTTAAAAGCAGCGAATGGGAGTTTCGATTTTACCCATCATCCCGATACCGGACAAAAAGTTGATGGCGAAAAATTACCTTTTTGGAAGGAAATCCTGGAGTTCACACGGCAAACACACTCCAAATTCAGTACTATTTTTGTAGGCTGGGATATCAGCATGACGAAAGCCGGACCCGCCGTTGTGGAGGGAAATATTGGATGGGCCAGCCGCAGCTATGAATGCCCGAATATAAAGCCGCTTCGCGACACAAACTATCCAATACTTTACGAAAAATGGATGGAGAAATTTTTAGAGTCCGATGAATAAAATGGAGTCAGACGATACAAAACGTTGGTTTAACCGGATTTTAAATATTCGGAAGAAGTTCTTTTTTAATTACCTGCGTGATCTGAAAAGGTGGTCAGATTTTTCATTCATCCAAACTTTTAGATGGATGAAAGATAATTTGATTTATTCCGCCAAATGGGGAATAAATATTTTGTTGCAGATGAGAACTTACGGCCCTGTAATCCAAAAGGAATATGGCTGTTCGATCTTCCAGCAGTTCTGCCGGATGATGTACCTGACATTTATCAAAGGAGTGAACCCAAAATACTTCAGAAGTTACCTGTTGTTTTTAGATGAACGATGGGAACAAGTTGACAGGTTTGCTTTCGATCAGTATGAAGTACAGTACGAATTGGTTCGTAAATCATACCTGGAAGAAAACCAGATCTTACGAAGTAAGCTGAATTTTTTTAAATATTGGCAAAATCAATCCATTCACTCACCGCAAGTTATTGGTGCGTTTGAAAACGGAACCTTAATTTATCCGGAAAACGAGAGTCTGCACATTCCTGAATCAGATATTTTTGTAAAAGATATTACCGGAAAATCAGGTCAGGGAGTAAAGAAGTTTTATTTTAAAAAGGGTCAGTATTCCGACAACAAAGGCAAGGTTTATTCAAAAAAACAGATTTACACGTTTCTTTCTGACTACTCGAAAAAAGTTCGGGGAACGCTAGTACAAAAAGTCGAAAAAAATCATGTTTCTTGGCTTCCGTTTACATCGGGTAGCTTAGCCACCTGCAGAATTGTAACTGCAAGAATGCCATCAGATAATAGTATCAAACCGTTATTTTGTGTTCTGAGAATGCCGATTGGCAACCTGGATGCTGATAATTTTGCTCTCGGTGGAATCGCTGCTCCCATTGATCTGGAAACCGGAATCCTGAACAGGGCTTTGGCGGCAAAACCAATCAATGGAAGTTTTCTTTTTGATCATCATCCGGATACAAATCAGCCCATTGTCGGGAGCAGATTGCCTCATTTTGATGAAGTAATTGATTACGCTCTCTACATTCACGCCAATTTTAAAACTGCGTTTCTCGGGTGGGATATTGCTTTGACAGAGAAAGGTCCCTGTGTGGTTGAAGGAAATATCGGTTGGGGAGCCGACATTGTAGAAAGTACTTTAAATAAAGCTCTTATCGATACCGATTATCCTGAGTTATTTGAAGAGTGGATGAGAAAGTATCCCGAATAAAATTTTTTATTTCGGATAGATCAGGAAACCTTCTTTATAAACTTTCTTAGGTCCTGTATCCATTTGCTGTAGAATGGAATTCGCCAGTCGAAGTCAATTCGTTTTAAATACTTGCATGTCACACAATTCCCGCAGGCCACATACCCTTTTACGGGAATATATAACGGCTGATAACAAAACCAGGTTTTTGTTAAGATTGGCAGCCAGTCATTTTTTTGGGCTTCGTCAAGCATATCCTGTTTGGAAAAATGGATAACCGGAAAACGAAAGTATTTATAGAGTTTTTTTGAAGTTTGGTAAAGAAAAAAGTCGCGTTCACAAAGCGTTTGAGGATCGTCTGAAAAGTGATTTTTTAAGAATCTCGAATTTACCCAAAGTTCTTCAGGAGTAGAGCCGTTTTCGGTAGACATTTCCATCCCATAAATTTGATGTTGTTTACAAAACCGTGGCAGCCACTCATGCTGATTCCCAAGCGGTACATATTTCTTTAAATCCTGATATGCTTGCTGGATCTCGTCATCAGGTTCAATGGAGTCAATATTTATATAAATTGTGGGCAGAAGAAAGTTTTTGGTTTGAGGATAACGCGCAAAAATCGCTTCTTTTAAAACATTCCTGAAATAGATTTCGACTCCGAGTGAATTTCTGGTGGAATCAACTACATAGTAAGGCTGAACGATTTTCTTTTCATGGAGAAGAATTTGAAGAAGCCGGAAAGTGGAATCCCATCCGCCCGTCCAAAGCAAATCAATAACCTCAGATGTATCTCCATTTGTTTGAACTGAAGAAAAGGTTTGTTGCGTTTGCGGCCAGTCTATTTCTTTGGAAAGCATTACCCCTGGAAAATTGTTTGCTAAATTGAACGGGTTAGTTTGCTCTTGAATTTACGTGCCCGTTGAAACCATTTTACATAAGTAGGTATTGTCCAGTCGAAGTCACTTTTTTCCTGAAATCTGCAGGTAATGCAATTTCCACAGGGTACCAATCCTTTAAGGGGGAGATAAAAAGGTTGATAACAAAACCAGGTTTTTTTCATTACAGGCATCCAGCCGTTTTGTTTTACAATTTCAAACATCTCTTTTTTATTGATGTTGATGATCGGAAGCTTGAAGTAGCTGAATAGTGTTTTAGATGTTGAATAGATAACCCGCTCTCTCTCAGAAAGGGTTTTAGGATCAGCAGAAAAATTGTTTTTTAGAAACGGCAGATTTTTCCAACCCATATCGTCATTCACACCATTCTCAATCGACATCTCCAACCCACTGATATTGGTTTGTTTACAAAACCCGGCAAGCCAGCTATACTGACGTCCCAAAGGGATATAGTTATTTAAAGTTCGGAGAGCCTGTTCAATTTCTTCATCGTGCTTAATGGTTGCGATGTTGATATAGTTGGTAGGTAATATCAGGTTCTCAGTTTCAGGATATTGTTCAAAGATACTTTTCCTGAGTCTATGCATGCACTGAATTTCAACGCCAAGAGATTTACGAGCCGGATCAATAAAGTAGAATGGTTGTACTTCTTTCTTCTCTTCTAGCAGGATTTGAAGCAGACGGAACGTAGAGTCCCAGCCGCCGGTCCACAGAAGTTTAATGGGTTCTTCAAAATTCATTAAACGAGTCTATTCCAAATTCTTAAATGTTTCTGATAACGTAGTTTGTTTTACCCCTGCATCTTTTATTACGAAATTTTTCTCAAACCACGCCATCTTTTGGTCATAATTGAGCTCTTTTGTTTGATGATACCACCGGTTCCAACGCATTCCCGTTCCTACATAGTTCTCAGGAAGATCTTCCAAATGGTAAGCATCTACTGCCTTTTCCAGTTTGCTCAAAAAATGTGTGAACCCCTGCATATGAAAATGAGCGATGGCCATTTTTGTGGTGTTGTAAAGATCATTAGGCGCCAGAAGCACTCCGCCTTTATGATTTCCCTGGTCGGTATATCCAAAGTTTTTTGCCGGGTAAAAGGTCTTGGTTTGCTGATTGGGTCCGCTTGCCGTTTCTGATGCTGGAAAGTGTTCAAAAATATTCATTTCCACGAGAGGGTCATCATAATCGATCTGGTCCAGAACGGCTTCAAATACGTTAAAGGAATATTTTTTTCCATTAATGGGGATTGAATCAAGATATTTTTTGATGGCTGCAGGCTCGGCATTCATGGATTGATCATCCTCTGATAAGCACAAAAATTCGTCGGCATCCAGAGGAATCAAAATGTCGGCTTCGGATTTATATTGATGCATTAACTGTGTGAGAAGCTTGTGCTTCAAGCTGAAATCCTTCGATGTTTTGGTCACATCCAGACCTTTGTTTTCATATTTCTTCAATAAAGAGAGGCACCCGGGCTCGTCAGATTTATGATCAATAATGTGAATTTTATCTAGATCAATAATAGATGCATGGTAGGGAATCCATTTACGCAACAGGTATGTTTCGTTCCGAATAAATGAAAACAGATGAATGTTCATCGATCAATTAAAACGTTTGGATCTTCAAGAGATAATTTATTTTTCAATTCGTTTGTAGACCAATAATGCTTAAACTTGAATGATTTTTCCCCGGCAACAATTCTACCTGTAAATTTTTGATGGCAGTCAGAAAATTTTCAAAACAAATATTACCTATTTCGGCTTACCATGTTTTACGAGACATCTATGCTTCCGCGAAGGATGTAAGAGGTTTTTTTTTAATCAGGCGCGAATATACAAACTTTTCATTTTTTAAAAACTTGTCCGGAGCTTTACGGATGTTTTTCAGCCCGGAAAAAACTCTTCTTTGTTATCCCGGCCGTCCTTCAAAGTATCATGTAATCTATAAATTATGTGCGTTGTGTGGATACAAGATTTCAATAAATCCACAGAAAAAGGGCGATGTCATTTTTTGGTCGCATAGTTCAACATTTCCCGATCCATCTGATATACAGCGTTTTGCAGAGAGGGGAGAAAAAATTATAAATAGCCACTGCACAAATCTGAGTAAAGAATTAGTCGGCCGCTATTTTGAAGAAATATTTGGTTACTCCCTGGATGTTGATCCTACAACTTACCACGGTTCTATTGTAAAAAAATCAATTTATAACGGAACAAATTTCGCTACCGTTATCGGAGGGCCGATTACTGCTGAGGAAATTCATGATGATTATGTTTATCAAAAAGAAATTAAAAACATCTCCGGGTTTGATGGCCTGACGGTTGTATACAGAGTTCCTGTTTATGCCGGCAAGATTCCGATTGTCTATCTGAAATATCGGCCGTATGAATTTCAGTTTACAGGCCACTACGATAGGGTTGAAGTCAAACAACCGGATGAGGTTTTTGCTGAAGATGAGATTTCCAACATTCTTGAAATGAATAAAAAAATGGGGATTGATTATGGAGAATGTGATGTACTGCGAGACAGCGATGGAAAGATTTATGTTGTAGATATAAACAGCCATCCCGGTGGGCCGCCGCGGAAAATGTCTCATCAACAAAAGGTAAAAACCTCAAAAGTTTTGATTCCTTTTTTCAAGAACCTCATCGAAGAATTTACCAACAGGTAGTTCGTCTCTTCTGAAAAATCAGAACACAATATCCAGTCGAGATTTTCTGTTTATTTTAGGCGTGTTGAGGTGAGGAAACTGAAACTAAAGAGCAAAAAATTAGCAGCATTCCGATCAAAGAATGCTGCTAAATATCATCTACAGACGGCTATTACCCCATTTGCAAAATTAACATACTTTTATCAATAGCTTTCTGCAATAAGTATTTGAACGTAATTTAATTACGTATAAATACGTAGCATGATTGAGTTATCCGAGATTTTCTTCCATGGCATACCGAACAAGAGCAGCTGTATTTTTTAGCTCGAGCTTGTTCATAAGATTAGCCCGATGTGTTTCTACAGTACGTGTGCTGATAAAGAGTTGGTTTGCTATTTCTGCACTTGTGTAACCCTTCACGATTAATTTCATGATTTCTCTCTCACGTTTTGTAATCAGCTTTTTGTTTGCGGTAGGCGTTTTTTTGGTGATGTCTGCATACCTGCCAATCATCATTTGTGAAGCCGTTTTGCCAAAAGCCTGTTTACCGTCATGTACATGGAGGATGACATGAATCAATTCATCAATGGAAGCATTCTTCGTCAGATAACCTTTAACACCGGCTTTCAAAGATTGGTTAAGATGCGAGATTTCTGTGGAGTGAGTTAAAACAACAACGGCCGCATTTTTGTTGACCTTTTCAAGTTCCTGCATCAGGTCATGAATATTCATGTCGGATATTCCCGAAGAAACCAGGCAGACAGAATTAGACGACTTTTTATAGTGCCTGACAAGTTCTTTCCCCGAGGTACAGACTTTCCCCAGCTGGATCTTTGAGGATTCTTTTAAAACAGTTTCTAACCCGCGCCTGTAGATGTCAGAACTTTCCGCAACTAATACATGAACTTTGCCCATAATGATCGCTGAGAGGTCCGTCTTTTAAAGGAAGTATAGATCTAATTGCGAACAAAGTGGGACAATTTCCATTCCATGAATAAAGAGAGGAGATTGCTTTATATGTCCGCCATAACTTATAAAACTCTGTACAACCTTCTTTTACAACTTTGAATATAATCCTTTATCCTAAAATGTAAAGTTTTTTTATGATAGCTTTGATTATGGCATGATAGCATTCAATAGATATAAGCTTGAAAAAGATTTAACCGTCCATAAAAAAGTTCGAATCCAATTTGTTTGGATCAGTTTTTGAATGGTTTGTTCATCGTATCCGTTCGATAATTTTCCGTGAAGGGGTACTTGTACTGAAAACGTTACAAGCCATATGAGGATGACAACCACAAAGCCGAAAATATTCAAACCGGTATGCGTTTCAGATTGGAAGGAAAGAATGCCTGATGTTACCAGTTCCAAAATCATCAATGGGGCTACTATCAATGATATCCGGTTTTTGTGAAACGCGATGTGCTCCACAAAATGTACCTGATCGGAACGCAGGAAAAATGGATAGTGAACCATTTGCACGCACCAAATCAACCCGGAAAGTGCAAAACTGCTGAAAATATTGGCAATAAGGATAAGGTTCTGCATAAAAGTTTAAGATCAAATGAGCGAATGGTTATCAGAATGATTATTTTTGCCGCTTACAAAGAAAACGATTTAATACAGATTTAATCAATAAGATTTTTATGAGTTGGAACCGAACCCATACATGTGGCGAATTAACGAGTAGTAATGAGGGAGAGGAGGTAGTGCTGAATGGCTGGATTAATACCCGGCGCGATTTAGGCGGCCTTATTTTTATCGACCTCCGGGACCGGTATGGAATTACACAGATTGTATTCGATGAAACCAATAAGGAACTGCATGAATTGGCTGAAGATCTTCGCACGGAGTTTGTAATAGGGGTGAAGGGAAAAGTGATTGAAAGGGACGAGGAAACCGTAAATCCTGAGATGTCTACCGGCCAGATTGAAGTAGAGGTTACCGAACTGACCGTTTACTCCAAAGCGGATACGCCTCCGTTCGAGATAAAAGATGGAATTCCGACAAATGAGGAGACGCGCCTTCGGTATCGGTATCTGGATATTCGCCGGCCCGAAATCCAGAAGAAGCTGATGCTACGATCGGATGTATATCACTCGGTTCGCAATTTTTACCATGAGAACGAATTTGCTGAAGTGGAAACCCCGGTACTGATGCGTTCTACTCCGGAAGGTGCGCGTGATTATTTGGTGCCAAGCCGTGTAAATGCTGGGCGGTTTTTTGCATTGCCCCAGAGCCCACAGACATACAAGCAATTATTAATGGTTTCCGGAATGGACCGCTATTTCCAGATTGTGAAATGTTTTCGGGATGAGGATTTAAGAGCTGACCGACAGCCGGAATTCACACAGATTGACGTTGAAATGTCGTTTGTTGATGAAGAAAATATTTATGCAACTCATGAAGAGTTGATGGTAAAACTTTGGAAAGAACATTTAGATGTGGATATAGAAACACCTTTCCAGAGAATGCCATACGAAGAAGCCATTCACAAATATGGGTCCGACAAACCCGATCTCAGGTTTGGCCTGGAAATCAATGATATCTCACAAGATGTGAAGGATTCCGAGTTCAAAATTTTTCAGTCAACCGTTGCCAAAGGCGGTGCTGTGGTTTCCATCACGGTTCCCGGTGAGGGAAGTATGGGAAGAGGCGCACTCGACCGATTGACCGAACGCGTTCAATCGCAGACCGGTGCAGCCGGAATGATTTTCATGAAGCTTCAGGAAGGCGAAATTACGTGTAGTGTCGGTAAGTTCCTGGATGATGAAACCATGGCTAACATGGCAAATACATCTGGCGCCAAAGATGGAGACTTGGTGTTAATTCTTGCTGGTCCGTCACCCGATGTGTTTAAGCAAATGGGAACGCTGCGTTTAATGGTGGCCAAAGATTTTGATCTCATCAGAAAAGATGAAACGAAATTCTTGTGGGTTACGGATTTTCCGTTACTCGAGTGGTCCAAAGAAGATTTACGATATCATTCGCTTCATCATCCGTTTACGGCGCCGAAACCAGAAGATGTGGCATTGCTGGATGATGAACCCGAGAAAGTGAAGTCACGGGCTTATGACCTTGTTCTGAACGGAAATGAGCTTGGCGGCGGCTCCATTCGTATTCACGATTCCGAGTTGCAACAGAAAGTGTTTAATGTACTCGGTATTGATGATGAAGAAGCGGAAGAGAAGTTCGGATTTTTAATGAACGCTTTTAAATACGGAGCGCCTCCTCATGGCGGAATTGCTTTCGGTCTGGATCGGCTGATTATGCTGATGTCCGGCGCGCAAAGCCTGCGGGATGTCATCGCATTTCCGAAGAATCAAAAAGCACAGAGCCTGATGGATAATTCACCGGGCACAGTGGATGAAAAACAACTCCGAGAGCTTCATATTTCATTGAGAAATACTGCAAAAAGTAATTAGTGTGTATGTCATTGCGAGCCAGGCGAAGCAATCTCAGGATTTATCACCACGGATAGATTGCTTCGTCGGAGCGTCTTCTCCTCGCGATGAATCCAATGCCAATGACGATTAATAACCAACCATCAATTAAAGCGAAAATAATTTGAAAACTGCCGGAATTGACGGCTGTAAAGCCGGCTGGATTTTGATCACATTTGACGAAGACAATCCCAAATATGAAGTACTGCGTACCGATGATGATTTGAAGGATGCCTTTCATCGGTTTGATCGTATTTTTATTGATATGCCAATCGGCCTGGAGGATGACCAATATACACGCGAATGCGATGCGCTTCTACGAAAAAAACTGGGTCCGGAATACGCGGCAAGTGTATTTAATCCGCCCATTCGTCCGGCTTTGCATGCACCATCTTACGTGGAAGCCAACATGCAAAGTTTTGAATTCACCGAAAAGAAAATGACTGTTCAGGCATGGAATATCACGCCAAAAATAAAAGTGGTTGATCGATTTCTGACTGAAGAGCCCGAACTTCAGAATGTGGTTTTTGAGAGCCACCCGGAGCTGCTTTTTATGAATTTGAATGGCGGAATGATTTTTCAGAAGAAGAACACGAAGAAAGGATTACGCCATCGGCTCTCACTGGTGAGCGAACGGGAAGATATCGCCAAGGATTTTTTCCGGGATATCAAAGAGGATTTCCGGCGAAATGAGGTAGAGGAAGATGATATCGTGGATTCCATGGCTCTTGCACTCGGTGCAAAGCAATCTGTAGAAAAGGGGATAAAAACACTTCCTGAAAACCCGGAAAAAGACTCAAGCGGGTTGATTAAAGCAATTCATTACGTTTAATCTAAAGTGAATCACCGGATGAGTGAATGTGCTTAAAGTATTTTTTAAGCTCTCAAACATTCATCCGATGGCTCTTGCGGATAAACAGCTTTAACTCTTATCCAAAATCTTCTTGTACTTAACGCCTGCCTTGTGCACTCGGTTCAAACCATTGAATGCCGCAATTTTGTAGGCTTCTGTGTACGTCGGGTAATTGAGAACCCGTTCAATGAAATACTTGATACTTCCATTATGCGCCATGATACTTTGGCCCAGATGAATCATATCGGAAGCATGCTCACCAAAAATATGAACACCCAGTAATTTCAGGTTATCCGTTCGGAAAACGAGTTTCAGGATTCCTTCTATTTCATGATTGAGGTCGGCGCGGGTCAGGTTTTCGAAATAGGCGCGGCCAACGGTTACATCAATATCCAAATCTTGTGCCTGTTGTTCGGTTAATCCAATCCCGGAAATTTCAGGTATTGAATAAATGCCGTATGGCATGCTGGTATCGCTCATTTCTGCGACCACTTTATTTCCAAACATTTCGCATGAAGAAAGCCGTCCCTGCAGAAAAGATGCGGATGCAAGTGCGGGATAACCAATCACATCACCCGCAGCAAAAATGTTGGGAATATTGGTCTGATATTGATCATTCACTTCAATATAGCCTTCAGCATCTCTTTTTACGCCCAATTCGTCCAGGCCGAGATTATCTGTGTTTGGAATTTTTCCACCGATGTAAAGCACATGATCGGTTTCAACAACCTGAAGCCGATCGTCCGTTTTGGTTCGGAAAAGAACTTCGTCGCAAGTTCTCAGATCATTGCTGGAAATATTTTCAATCGTGGTGTTATTGAAAATTTGAATGTTTTTCTTCCGAATGGATTTAAAAACGGAGGTTTTGATTTCGGAATCGAGAAATGGAAGGATTTCATCCAGATCGCTTAAAATGGTAACGCGGGTTCCCAATGCTGCAAAGATGGTAGCGTACTCAAACGAGATGATACCGCTGCCCACAATCACAAGTCGGCGTGGAATGTGCGTAAGATCCAGTATGGATGAGTAGTCCAGCACTTTGGTCTGATCAATATTTACATTTTTGGGAGACGAAGGCCGGCTTCCGGTAGATATCAGAATGTATTCGGCTGTATAGGTTTCCTTATTGTCGATATTGGTAAAAACCTCTACCGTATTTTTATCAACAATTTTACCCCAGCCACGGGCGGTATCTACCTCATTTTTGATAATATCATCCTTGATTTTTTTGTTCTTGCTTTCAAGGATGGGGCGCTTGTAATCCATAATATCTTCCATTCGGAAGCGTTCGTAGGGTTTCCGGCCCTTTTCATCACCGAATTGATAATGGTAAGACTGAATTAGTTTTGCCGCTGCACGCAGCGCTTTACTGGGCACCGTTCCTTTATTAACCCAGGTACCTCCCAGGTTAGCATCGTTCGATTCAACAATAAGTACCTTTTTGTCAAATTTTGTGCTTTGCATGGCACAGGAAAAACCAGCGGGTCCGCTGCCGATAATGATTACGTCGTAATCGTACTTCATAAAAATCTAATAATTATTCTTTTTCAAAGACCAAAGATAGAAGAAATAAAAGAGCAAATCTTCTCAAGTTTAATGAATATCTGGTGGAGCTAAAAAAGTTGGAACGTTTTTGATCTAATTTGATATTATCAGTAATGTAAGAACCAATAGTTAACGTATTGACGTTAAATACATTAGAGTAGTAAACTTAAATCATAAAAAAGAAATATAATGGCTTACGAACTTCCTGAATTACCATATGAACATGATGCGCTTGAACCAAGCATTGATAAAAGAACAATGGAGATCCATCATGGAAAGCATCATCAGGGATATACGAATAAGGTGAATGCAGCTCTTGAAGGGCATCCTTTTGCGGATCTGCCGATTGAAGAAGTGTTGAGCAGAATTGAAGAAGTTCCTGAAGACATTCGTCAGGCAGTTATCAACAATGGCGGCGGATATGCCAACCATTCACTCTTTTGGACTGTTTTGTCACCCAATGGCGGCGGAGAACCTTCCGGAGAACTTGCTGAAGCTATCAATGAGAAATTTGGCAGTTTTGATGAATTTAAAGACAAGTTTTCATCCACTGCCGCCGGACAATTCGGCTCTGGATGGGGCTGGTTGGTTGTAGATAAATCAGGCGATCTGAAAATAATCTCAACTGCGAACCAGGACAGCCCATACATGCATGGATTAACCCCTATTTTGGGCGTTGATGTTTGGGAACATGCCTACTACCTGAATTACCAAAACAAGCGTCCGGATTACTTGTCTGCAATCTGGAATGTTGTTAACTGGGATCAGGTTGAAGAGAATTACAAGAATGCCAAGTAAACGCGCATTCAAGATTGATTTAACTAAAAAGGCGCTCATTTGAGCGCCTTTTTTTATTTGCCTAATTCAAGTCGATAAGAAACCATTCATCGTTTTCGCCCAAATTTCGGCTCATTGCAAACCGCATATTTGCCTGTCGCTGGCTTCGTTGCCCATAATTGTCCCGTTGGCTTGGCGTTGAAGAACTTTCGTCCCGGAAATTAAAATCCGGCGGTTCGATAGAAAACCCGAGCCAGATTTGATCTTTCGTGAGATTAAAAAGGGATGTCTCGCCCAGTGGAATTTTCATTTCCATGGAGATAAATCGCTGTTCTTCATTTCCTGCAATTTCAAAGCCGTCAATTTCCAGCTGAGACTTATCGATAAATCCATATTCTGGATCGTTATTTCCCAGTGGGCGTTCTACAATCATAATATTGGAAAATAGTTGCTCCGAAAGGTTTTCCATGAGCTCGGTATTTTCGGGTTGGCGCATCCACTCCATGTCCGTTGTAAATTCCTCAAATGCATTGGGATATTGCCTCAGCAGGTTGAAAGATCCCGGAGGAAAAGCCAGGCCGGAGCGTTTCCTGTTCTCTTCAGAATCACTTAAATAAACAATTAAACCCGATCTGGTAATAGCACTGTACTTCATAATTCCTTTTACGTCCACAAACAGATAGAGATTATTTCCAACGACGGTAGCATAATAATCAACACCATCGTCCGATTTTAGCAGTGCTTCGTTTGTATTCCAGTTCGAAAGACTTCCGTCAACTTCTATGGGTTGATCTTCCTGATGAACCGTTAATTGCTCCGGACCAGAACAGTTCAGAAGAAAAACGAATAAAAAGAGCAGCAGAAATAATCTTTGGTAAATCATAGACATCGGGTTTCTGTATTTTTTAAATGAGTGGTAATTAGAATAAAGAGCGAATATTTAAAAATGAAATGAAATTTTGATCATCAATTTTAACTAACGGATTCATAATAAATATAGAAGACCCGCTGGTATTAAAAGTGATGAATTATCGTTATATTTTGAGTGTAAATTTCAAACAAAACGAAACTGCTATGCAATTTGGATTTGGCGTAGGCCCCGATACCTCCTGGATGAGGAAAGAACTTACGGATGTAGGAGTTGAAGAGCTTAAAACTCCCGAAGATGTTGACCGGGCTATGAAAGAATATGATAAGGGAACAATGCTGATGGCCATTAATTCTGTTTGTGGCTGTGCAGCTGGAAATGCCCGTCCCGGACTTTCCATCGCATTAGAAAATACGGCTCAAAAACCGAATCACCTGGTAACGGTATTTGCCGGCCAGGATAAGGAAGCGACTGCACGGGCGCGAGAATATTTTAGTGAGTATCCTCCATCTTCACCGGCATTTGCATTTTTTGTAGACGGCGAAATCAAAGCTATGATACCAAGACACAGAATTGAAGGGCGAACCCGCGAAGAAGTTGCCCAGGATCTGGAAATGGTTTTTGATGCGTTTATAAAAGAAGGTCAGGATAAAGGCTGATTTCAGTTATCCTGATTTTTACCACAAAATTAAAAGGCTTGTCTTTGAGAAAGAGACAAGCCTTTTTTTGTTTAAATTCGTGTGGTCAGAATGTTTCCGGAGAGCCAAAGCTGAATCTGCCTGTATTGGATATTGAAGTATCCCTGATTTCGCTGAAGTAAATAATTGTCGAAGGGGAAGAATTCATTTTTCATTTGAGGCCGCTCAAAGGTATAGTTATACCTGGGATCCGTTCTGTCATAAGAATATGACCAGACCATTGTATTCAGATATCGGTCTACATACCAGGGCGGGCCAAATAAAATGTAGATCATTCCTAGATCGGTTTTCCAGCCCTCTTTGAAATTAGTGAACTGTTTATTAGCCTGTTCAACCCGTTCATAATAAAGGCTGATGACGGATTTTGCTTTGTTCATATTACCGATGTGCGACAACCAGAAACGGTCAATGGCTGCTTTAAGGGAGTCGGAATCCTGGATCTCCATCATTTCTTCATGTTCGCCCCTGTCCATCAAATAAATTAAAGGACGGGCCAGTTCTTGGGGAGTTTGCACGGTGGGGTAGTGCTCACTTTTAATAGAGAAATCCCTGGCTTTGTAAACTTCATCTCCATTTTCATCGGTAGTTTCAACTTCAAAACGGTATGTACCCTTCTCCAGCATTGCGTATTTAAATTCAATCAATACACTTCCGGGTTGGTCCAGGCGCCGTGTTATAAAATCGATTTCCTCCGGACCTCTCATTTCCACACCCACGTATGGCAAGGTTGAGGGGCTGTAGTTATTATAATTCATGGGGCGTGCAACAGAAGTATCCGCCTCATATTTTAAAAGCCGGGAACGAATTTCCAGTGGATCTTCCATATCGTTATTGGTAACCTGAAACATAAACTTCAGACTATCTAACCCGGCCGAAACGGTATACGTGGTAATGGGAGTATACTGAGGGGTTGCTCTAATATTCTCGGCGTTTGGTTTACCAAGAAGGCGAACAGTTGTTAAATTGATCTGGGGATTTTCCGGATCGGGTATTTCTGCCTCGCTCGATCGGCTGGTTGCCTTGCCGGAGGACTGATCCAAAACGGTTACAGTAACATCGTAGTCACCTGGCTCTACTTCAATAGATTCTTGATGGGTAAACACCTCCTGGCTTTGATAGCCGGCGGCGAAGTCGGCTTCTACACTAAAATCTCGGCGAACCGTTTTTGTGAATTCTCCTTCTTTTTCAAGAATTCGAATTTCAAGAGAAACCTGCGCCGATCGTACGCTGTCTTTTGTTGAATAGATTAAACTTCCAAGAACAATATCAGTGGTAATGTCTACTAACGCTTGATCATCTTCGCTCAGTAAGCCGATAGAAGACATTCTTACTTCTGGATATCCATCCTGGAAACGAAATGTTGAACCTCGTTCAACATCGGGGTTTGATGAGCGAACACAACCTGTTGCATATCCTGTAAAAAGTAATATTATCAACAGGCTTGCCGTTTTAAATTTGGTTTTCATGGAAGCGGAAGTCATCAGAAAGTTAAGTTTGCATTATTATAACAGTATAAACTGCGGGATAATTGCTTACCTTTAGCAGTATTTATATTATCTATTCAAAAATTTTCTCAATAACAAACGCATATTTATGTTAGGAAGTGCCCGAAGGACTAAAATTGTCTGTACATTAGGTCCAAGTAGTAATACCCTGGAAGGGATTGAACAACTCTACCAGGCAGGAATGAACGTTGTTCGAATTAATTTTTCTCACGGTTCGCACGAAGATCACAAGCGAACCATTGGCTATGTTCGTGAAGTTGCCCGAAAGCATCAATACTCTCTACCGGTTTTGATGGATCTCCAGGGTCCGAAAATTCGCGTCGGAAATATGAAAGATGGTGGCCAGTTTGTTGAAACCGGATCCATCGTAAAGTTAACAACCGAAAATATTGAAGGAACCAGTGAAGTTGTTCCCATTGATTACCCCAATCTTGCTCAGGATGCTGTGGAGGGCAACCAGATTTTAGTTGATGATGGCCTTCTTGAGTTGAAAATCATCAAAAAGAATGGTTCTGATTTAACAGCGAAAGTGGTTGTGGGAGGAGTTTTGAAATCACGAAAAGGGGTCAACCTCCCGGATGTGGATATCTCCATGTCGTCCCTTACTGAGAAAGACATCAGGGATTTGGAGTTTGGGCTGGATGTAGGTGTGGATTTTGTAGCGATGTCTTTTGTACGGTCGGCCCGCGATGTGCAGGATGTAATTTCCCGGATTCGCGCAAAAAATAGTAATGCAGCGATTATCGCCAAGATTGAAAAACCGGAAGCTGTTGAAGTGATTGATGAAATTATTGAAGAAGCGGACGGAATTATGGTGGCCCGCGGCGATTTGGGTATTGAGATCCCGAGTGAGCAGGTTCCGCTGGTTCAGAAAAAAATTATTGAACGGTGTCGTATGGCCGGGAAACCGGTTATCACAGCTACGCAAATGCTCGATTCCATGATTAATAATCCGCGGGCAACCCGTGCAGAAAGCTCAGACGTGGCGAACGCCGTTGTTGACGGAACGGACGCGGTAATGCTTTCAGGTGAAACAGCAGCCGGAAAATACCCGGTCGAAGCGGTTAGAACGATGGCTAAGATTATTAAATCTGTTGAGGATAATGCCTCTTCTATTTACTACAGCCTGAAATACAGAAAGCCCGATTGGAAAGAGAAACAGGTTATTGAATCGCTTGCCTATTCGTGTGTTACAATTGCCGACAACGTGGATGCTAAAGCAATCAGCACGATTACACATTCCGGAAATACCGCGAGAAGAATTGCCAAATTCAGGCCCCGCGTTCCGGTTGTGGCATTTACCGAAAGCCAGATTGTGCGGCGCCAGTTAAATTTGGTTTGGGGTGTGAGTTCCGTACGGCTCGATGAAATTTTTGATACCGATATGAGCGTGAAAATGATGGAAGATTATCTTTTGGAAGACGGACTGGTGAGCAGTGGAGATAGAGTAATTATTGCTACAGGAATTCCATTGGCAAAACGAGGCCGAACCAATATGATTAAAGTAAGCACCATTAAAGACTCCTAAATTAAATACGCTGCCTGGAAGAATGGCGTTTAACTAATGTGAAAAAAGCTGTTCAAATAACGGTTCTTGCATTTCTGCTTGCAGGCTGCGGAAGTCTGAAGCAAGGATGGAATAATTTTACAGCATACTACAACACATTTTACAACGCCAAGAAGTTTTACAATTCCGGGTTGGAAAAAAATCTGAATCAGCTTCCGGAAATCAATCCAAACCAGCCCATTCGGGTTCACCCTTCACCAACCAATGCTGGTTTGGAAGATTTTGAAAAAGCGATTGAAAAAGGGAGCGGCATTCTTCGAAGTCATGAGAATTCAAAATATGTAATACCGGCGTTATTCATTATCGGGAAATCTTATTACTACCGGTCTGAATATTTTGCCGCTCTCGAAAAATTCCAGGAGCTAAACGCGCTTGCAACCAGCGAAGACCGGCAGGAGGCAATTGTCTGGCTGGGTTTGACCTATCTGGAAATGTCGAACTTCGATCAGGGAATAGAAATCCTGGAGTTTGAAATGGATGGTGATATGGAGTGGACACCTCACTGGAGAGCAGAGGCGGATATTGTTCTCGGCGAGCTTTACACGGAGCGGGAGAACTGGGTGACCGCTTCAGAACATCTTCAAAACTCACTCACGAATATAGAGAGTGACGAGAAAAAAGCGCGGACTCAATTTCTGTTGGGCCAGGTTTTTGAACGGATGGGTGATTTAAATCGAGCCCTTTTTTCTTACAACAGGATCAACGAACTCCGAACAGATTTTGATCTTGAGTTCAATGCCTTTCGAAAACAAGCCGAAGTGTCGAGGCAAATCGGAAATTATGATTATGCGGTTAGCATCTACAGGAGAATCCGCCGCGATGATAAATTTCTTGAATACCGCAGTGATCTTCAGTATGAAATTGCCCGTAGCCTTCACTTGAAGGGAGATGTAGATGCAGCCATCACAAGCTATAATAATGTACTTTCGGATCGGGCCCAGACGCCTGCCAATATCACCATAGCCAAAACCTATTATGGTTTGGGAGAGATATACCGCGATGATAGGGGAGATCTTGGACTGGCTGCCGCCTATTTCGATTCGGCAGCTTCTCAAAGAGTGGATCAATCATTGCTGGTTGAAGATTTTGATGCACGGGAACTGGCCACTTCTTTTGGGGAATATGTCTCCATCAAAAGAGATATTGCAGGAAAAGACAGTTTGATGAATCTTGCTGAAATGGACCCGGAAGAGTTGGAGGCATTTATCGAGGAACTGAGACAACAGGAACTGGAGAGAATGGAAGAGGAGCTTGAGGAAATAAATGATCAGCGAAACCAAATGCTGGTTGTCGATTCAAGCGAGGAACCCGTACAGGCCGCTGCCACAGCGGAATATGGATTTTTGAATATCGAAAGCCCACCAAGGCTTGCCGATGCAAGTTTGCAATTCCAGGCTGTTTGGGGCGATCGTCCTTTGGCCGATAACTGGCGTCGGCGTGAAGCTGTGAGCGGCAGCCGGTTTGATCAAATAAGTGAAGGCAGTACAGAATCGAATCAACGCCTCAACAGGGAGTTGACCTCCACAGGTATCGAGCCCACCATCGATACAAGTGATATTCCCTTTTCGGAAGAAGCGAAAACGCAGATGCAATCGGAAATCGAAGCTCTGAACTATCGGCTTGGAAATGTCTTTTTCCTCTCCTTGGATATGCCGGACAGCGCAAAGGTTTATTATCAAAAAGTGATTGATTCCGGATACGATGAAGAGCTAATTACAAAGTCCATATACTCCATTGCAGAAGTTGAACTTTTGAATAACAATCCTGATCAGGCCAGGCAATGGTATCAAAAACTCAGAGAGAGAGATTCAGCCGCGAATTTTTCAAACCGCCTTGCAGAACGACTTGACATTGAACAGGGAGAACAATCTGATCAGCCTGCCGCTCAACCACAACCTGAGTATGTTTTTTTTGCAAGTGATTCTGCCACGGCTTCAAACGAATTGGTGATGTTATCGGACAGTACATCCAATGAAAATATTCGCCCATATTTACTTTTAGACAAAGCGAAAAATTACATGCAAGAGGCCAAAAACCAACCTGGTTTCGATGAGTCGATTCGCCAATGGTACGAGAGAGAAGAAGCATTTAAATCCCAAAAAGATGAGCTTCAGGCTCTGAAAGATTCAGCGCAGGTAATACTTTCAGATACAAGCCTGACCGAAGAACAATTACAGCATTGGCAACAGATCGCAGATTCAACACTTTCCGAACCGGATTTTTCCGATGTTTTTCCCTTTGAAGGTGCTTACTGGGACAGCTCCCGGACCGTCCTTTCCCAAATTGAAAATCAATATTCTTCAAGTAAAATCATGCCTCAGGTTCAAATCCTGCAACAAACACTCGCCAAGCCAAGTGCTGATTCCGCACTTGCGGATTCTTCTTTTGATGAAGCTTTTGAACAGGCTTTCGATGGGTTGGATGGAGAGGAATTGTCGGAATATCAACGATGCAGTGATTTGGGAATGAATGTAAATGTTGACGGCGGGATCGACTCGTTTATGAATTCACTAAGTTATCCGTCCTGGACGAATGACGTTTCTATTCGGGGAGAATTGGAATACCTCTTTACAATTGCACCGGACGGAACGATACAATCCTACGAACAAATCAGCAAAATGGATCGCTCAGGCATTCCCCAGGCGGTAGAAGCCGGTATTGAAAATAGCCTTCGCTTTACTCCTCCGGAGGAAGAAGAGACTGTTCAGTGCACGGTTATTTTTCCGTTCAATCTCTGATTTTTCGGATGTGATAGATATGCTCAATTCCATGCTTCTCAAGATATTGAGCCAATCCTTTATTGATTTTTCTCACAATTCCTGGCCCTTCATAGACAAGAGCAGTATACATTTGTAAAAGATCGGCACCGGCTTTTAGTTTCTCAATGGCATCTTCGGTTGTGCTGATTCCACCCACACCAATAATTACTTTTTCTCCTTTGGTTTGGGCATAAATTTTCCGAATCATTTCGGTGCTTCTCGTTGCTATTGCTTTACCACTCAACCCACCTCTTCCAATTTTTTCAACGACCGAAGAAGAAGATTTTAAGTTTACCCTTTTGGAGGATGTGTTGGTTGCAACGTATCCGTCAATAGCGTGATCTTCGCAAATGGAAATCAGTTCTTCAAGCTGAGAGTCTTCAAGATCAACAGAAAATTTTATAAGAACCGGGGGAAGGCTTGAATCTTTTCCAATCTCAAGATGCTCGAGTAAAGCATTCAGCGTTTCAGGTTCTTCAAATGTTTTACCCTCTGTTGTATTGGGGCAGGAGATGTTCAGTGTAACGTAATCGGCAATATTCTTTAGAATTTCAAAACTGTACACATAATCCTGGATGGCGTCCTCTCCCGTAATGGATGGATCATGAGTTTTTGCAATATTGATACCCATGGGAATCGGCAGATCCAGTTTTTTTAACCGTCTTGAAATGGTTTGAACACCATCGTTATTCAATCCGAGGCGATTGATGAGGGACCGGTCGGCCGGAAGGCGAAAGCTTCTTGGTTTGGGATTTCCTGTAGATGAATTCGCAGTTATACTTCCGATTTCGAGGTATCCAAAACCCATTTTTGATAGAACCGGGGCCATCGTTGCATTCTTGTCAAAGCCGGCGGCGATTCCAATGGGGTTAGGAAACTTCAACCCGAAAATATTCTGTTCGAGACTTGGGTCGGAGTAGGAATAGATAGATCCTACTGCTTTTTTCATCCATTCATGCTGGGCCACGGAGGAAGCAAATCTAACAGTGGCCTCGTGGGTTGTATCCGCAGATAACCGGAATAACAGAGGCCGGGCTAAATATTTATACATAGTTTTGGGTCCGAACGCGTTTTCTTAAAGGTACAGAGTGAACGGTTAATAACGAAACTTGTTCATTGTAAATAATAAATCTGTTATCATTCACCCCATGGAAATACTTCCTAAAAATTTGACGATCGACGGGATTTATGAGAGTCTGAGTGGATATCCTCTGATGATTCTTGAATCTCAACTGAAAGATCATCGCTCCTCCAAAAGTTCTTTTATCGCAGCCAAACCCCAAAGTTCAATAACCGCAACCGGTACAAAGGTTGAGATTGTAGAAAATGGGGATAAACAAACCTTGGAGATGAATCCATGGGAGGCTCTGAAACAGTTTCGTGCTCAAAAGAAAAGATGGCTTTTTGGATTTTTGGGTTATGATCTGAAGAATCATACCGAAGGTTTGGAATCACTAAATTCACCGCTGACGGACGTTCCTGATCTCTATTTCATGGAACCTGAAATTCTCATCAAAATTGAAAACAATGAAGCGGAAGTTCTTTTGGGAGATTTTTCTGTTGAGATGAACTCAAAAAACCCTCTTCCCGGTTCGATTGAAAATGAGCTGGGGGCATTAATCCGTAAGAATGAGTATATCCGGAATGTTAAAACTATCCAGAAGAAGATCCACAATGGTGATTTTTATGAAATGAATTACACCTTTCCATTATGTGGGTCCTACATGGGTGATCCTTTTTGGCTCTATTCCAAAATGCGTGACATCAATCCCGTACCTTTTGGCGCATTTATTTCTGATGAGAAATTTTCCGTTTGCTGTGCTTCTCCGGAGCAATTTCTGAAAAAACAGGGAGACAGTATTCTGTCCGAGCCAATTAAGGGAACTGCCGCCCGGTCTCAGGATAGTGAGTTGGATGCCATCAATCGTAAACAACTTCTGAATGAAAAAAATCGTGCGGAAAATTTGATGATTGTTGATTTGGTGCGGCACGATCTTGCAAGAGTTTCAAAACCGGGGTCGGTGAAAGTATCCAATTTGTATGATGTTCAGACATTCGGTACCGTTCATCAGCTTATTTCAACGGTTGAGTCCGTTGCACGCGATGGCATTGATCTTGTTGATATTATTGAAAGTTGTTTCCCGATGGGTTCGATGACCGGCGCGCCGAAAATTGAAGTAATGAAAACCACTGATGAAATTGAAATGTATAAACGTGGAATCTACTCAGGTGCCATAGGTTATATAACTCCGGACGATGATTTTGATTTTAACGTTGTCATCAGGACGGCCATTTTACAAGGCGACTCGCTTTTTTACCCGGTGGGTGGAGCCATTACCAGCGATTCTGACCCGGAGTTGGAATGGGAAGAGTGTATGATAAAATCCAGGAATTTGACAGAAATTTTTGCAGAAGAATCCAATCTTTAGAAATGAAGCTCTTGGTTTTTAAGTTAAAGAGTTAAATAAGCATTGAATCAACAAATTGAGATGACAAAAAAAGAAACAACGTTTGGCCAGTTAAAAGAAAGTGGTTGGAAATCCGTATCCATCAAGGAGGAAATGCGGAGAAACCTCATTCGGAAAATGAAAAACAAAGAAGCATTATTTCCTGGAATCCTGGGATATGAAAAAACGGTGATTCCACAGATTCAAAATGCAATTCTTGCCAAGCACGATTTAATCTTACTGGGACTTAGAGGACAGGCTAAAACCCGGATTTTACGGATGTTGGTCCAGTTATTGGATGAATACATGCCGATCGTTAAAGGTTCTGAAGTGAATGACGATCCCTTTCAACCCGTATCGAAATATGCCAAAGACCTGCTTGATGAAGAAGGAGATGAAACTCCAATCGAATGGATTCACAGAAGCCGGAGATATGGAGAAAAATTAGCCACTCCGGATACAACCGTTGCCGATTTAATTGGTGACCTGGACCCTATTAAAGCTGCTTCAAGAAAATTGGCTCTGGCTAATGAAGAAGTAATCAACTTTGGGTTAATTCCACGCACAAACCGTGGCATTTTTGTAATTAACGAGCTTCCGGATTTACAGCCGAGAATCCAGGTAGCCTTACTCAACATTATGCAGGAAAGAGATATTCAAATTCGTGGTTTCAATATTCGAATTCCGCTGGATGTGTCGATGGCGTTTTCTGCCAATCCCGAAGATTACACAAACCGCGGAAATATCATTACGCCTCTGAAGGACCGGATTGATTCACAAATCATCACACACTATCCGCGTGAAATGGATGTTGCTGTGGAAATCACAAAGCAGGAGTCGTGGACCGATCGGGAGGATGGAGTGAAAGTGAACATACCGGACAGCTATCGTATGATTCTGGAAAATGTGGCTTTTGAGGCCCGAAACAGCGAGTATATCGATCAGAAAAGTGGTGTGTCTACCAGGATGACAATTACAGCGATGGAGCAAATTATTTCTGCTGCTGAACGCCGGGCGGTAAGTAATGATGAATCAGAGGTAACTCTCAGGATTACGGATCTTTACGCAATGATTCCGGCCCTTACCGGAAAGCTGGAACTTGTGTATGAAGGCGAGCAGGAAGGGGCAACGAATGTAGCCAAGCACATCATTGGAAAAGCGGTGAATAAAACATTCAAGAGCTATTTCCCGGATCCCCAAAGACGGTCGGAAAGTGAGGAAGAAGGTGAATACCAGGATATTCTGGACTGGTTTGCGAAGGGAAATTCACTTGAAATTCCAGACTTGTTAAGTACTACCGGGTACAAAAACCGGTTAGATCAGATAACAGGGCTGAGCCAAATCGTAAAAAAATATGCTAACGATTCTGATGATAACATCTATGCATTGATGGATTTGGTTATTGAAGCCTTACATCAAAATTCAAAGCTTGGAAAAGAAGATACGGACGAAACCCGAACTTACTCCGACATGTTGGGAAGCATGCTTGGTGGCATGACCGGGTTTGATGATGAAGATTATGGTGAGGGCTGAGTTTTAAAATTTCAATGTAAAAGCCGTCTCTTTTTCGGGCTCAGAATGAACCTGAAGTGCTCCGCCATGAAGTCGCATGATTTGACGGGATAAACTCAGGCCAATTCCCGTGCCTTTATCCGGATCATTTCCCGCGGTTGAATAGAACGGAATAAAGATTTTCTCAAGATCTTCTTTTTTGATGCCGGGACCGTTATCAATAATGTCAATAAAAACCCGTCCGTCAATATTGATCCCGGCTTTGTAGGTTAATTCGGGATCATCAACCCTTCGTAAAGCTCTCAGGGCATTTTTGGTCAGATTAATCAGAATCTGTTCAATAAGTTGGGGATCGGCATGCAGTTCAAGCGTTTCTGTTTGCAGTTCGGTTTTAACAGTAATCCCCTGTTTTTCAAATTCCGCTTTCATCAGGTGTTCAATTCGGTGAAGCAGTTCTTTCACAGAAAAATGTTCGTAGTTCGGAGTGGGGATTTGTGTGAAATCCCGGTAGGAGTTTACAAACCGCATCAGGCCGTGGCTGCGCTTGTTGATTGTGTTGAGAGCTTCATTCACATCACCAGCCGTTTCAGGATCCAGCAATACCTGATTGTTCTCTTGTTTTGAACGCTGTTGAACCAACATGTGGATGGTCCCGGAAAGGGAGGCAATTGGAGTGATGGAATTCATGATTTCATGCGCCAGCACCTGTGTGATATTCTGCCACGATTCCATCTCTTTTTGTTCAAGTTCGGTTTGAATATTCTGGAAAGAAACCAATTTAAAGGCTTCACCCCGCATTCGAAATTCAGTTGCATCAATGGCGAGCTCCAGAATCTCATCAGCAACAGAGATCCTTAGAAGTGATCTGCCGCCACCTTCCAGTTTGGTAATCGTTTCGGCAAGCTTCCCTGAAATATTTTTGAAGGAGTTGATGGTTCTCAGATTTGAAGAACCGAAGAGGCGTTTTGCAGCCCGGTTAATGAGAACAATTTCTCCGTCTGCATTCACACAAATCAGCCCGATACCGATATGCTGAACAACAGTCTCCAAGTATCGGAGTGTATCTTCTTTTTTTCCCCGTTCCTCTTTGAATTTATCGATAACGCGTGCAAAAGCTTCATTCAGTTCCTTGAAATTACTTCCCAAACCATGATTTTGAAAAGTGCCGGTGAAATCAGAATAGCGAATGGATTCCAGGAACCGCGTGAGAAGCAAGTTGGTCTTTTCAACAAACTGGATCAGAAAAATGATTTGAAGAATCGTCAGAATAACCAGGAAGCCGATGCTGATGTAATATTGAGTTTCCATCAACAAGTACAAAAGGAGAAAGAGGGTTACTGTCAGCAACAGTACCCGGATTAAAATGCCCAAACGAAAGCGTTTAATCATATTTTTGATATCATTGTTTTGCCTATTGCCTATTATGGGATAATTGCTTTCGTAGTTGTCTACTCTTCAATTTACAAATTTGTTGTTCGTGGTCAGTTGTTAGTTGTTAACATGATTTCTGGCAACTGGCAACTGGCAACACACAACTAACAACAATCAAACTCACAACTCATACTTCTCCATTCTTCGGTACAGCGAGGTTCGGGTCAGGCCCAGATCATCCGCTGCGCGTGAGATATTTCCCTGATGTTTCTCGAGTGCTTTTTGGATCACGGTTTTCTCGATTTCTTCAAGATTCAGATCGTCTACAGGAATTTCATGAGAAGCTCCTGTTCCGGATGTGAGCAGAAAATCGCCGGGTGATAAAACGGACTCGTCTGAAAGAATCACAGCCCTTTCAACAGCATGTTCCAGTTCACGAATATTCCCCGGCCAATGATACGATTTTAAATGAGCCAACGCCTTATCTGATAGTTTTAGATCCTCTTTTTTGTATTTCTTTTTGTACTGCTGCAGAAAATGGTCGGCCAGAAGATCGATATCTTCATTTCGTTCTCTGAGAGGCGGAAGGTGAATTTCAATCGTGTTAATCCTGTAAAGTAAATCCTGTCGGAACGTGTTGTTGGCCACTTTTTCTTTAAGGGATTCATTTGTGGCACAAATAAGCCGTATGTCAATCTCAATCGGTTTGTTGGAGCCGATTCGCACAATTTTATGAGTTTGGAGAGCGGACAATAATTTGGGTTGAAGATGCAGGGGAAGGTTTCCGATTTCATCCAAAAAAAGTGTACCGCCGTTGGCAATTTCAAATCGTCCCACGCGCGATTCCCGCGCATCGGTAAATGCTCCTTTTTCGTGTCCAAACAGTTCACTTTCGAAGAGATTTTCATGGAGGGCACCCATGTCGACCGTGATAAAGGTATTCTCATTGCGGTTGGACCGGCGATGAACCGCCCTGGCTACCAATTCTTTACCGGTTCCGTTTTCTCCCGTAATTAATACATTGGCATCGGTTTTTGCCACCTTTTCGATGGTGTGAAAGACCTTCTGCATAGCCGGACTTGTACCAATTATATTTTGATAGGGCTGTTCAAGATCGGAGCGAAGCGTGTCGTATTTACTTTTTAACTGCTGAACTTCTCGTTTGGATGTGCTAAGATTAACGGCTGAATGAACGGTTGCCAAAAGCTTTTCATTTTGCCAGGGTTTCAACACGAAATCAGAGGCGCCTTTTTTAACCGCTTTTACGGCTTTTTCGATATCACCGTAGGCGGTTATCAGTACAACCGCCAAAGAAGAATCGATTTCCAGAATTTTATCCAGCCAGTAAAATCCTTCCTCACCACTGCTTACATCATCATGAAAATTCATGTCGAGAAGAACCACATCATAATCGTTCTCCTGAAGTTGTTTGGGAATTTCCTTGGGATTAGATTCAACATGAACTTTTTGGACATGTTGTTTGAGGAAAAGCTGGGCTGCATGCAAAACATCTTTATCGTCATCAACAACAAGAACCCGACCCATTTTTAACTGTTTATTCATAGCCCTTATACTTAAACATTTTCCTTAACATCACGTAGAGACACACCAAAGTAATCAAAAATCGTACCAGTGGGGTAAAATAGCTGATTAGTAACTGCATTTGCATGTTCTATCAAAAAAAGTGTACGAAATCGAACACTGCCTGTTGCATTCCGTACAGATAAATGGATAGAATATTTGCTCAACTTGTTCAAACCGCGATTTAGAAGTTTGGCACGTTTGTTGAACTAAAATTACTCAAAACAAAAGAATTACTTTTTAAATATGGGAATGGATCGAAAAATTGAGAAGAAAACCTGGACAACCAAACGGATTTCGATGGTTGCCGGAGGAGTACTGTTGGTTGCATTGATTGTGTATGTGCTCGGGTTTATGGATGTACGATCGACGTTAAATGTAGAAAGAGAGCGAATAACCGTTTCTACGGTTCAGGAAGATGTATTCCAGGAGTTTATCCAGGTAACGGGGACGGTTCAGCCGATCGAAACCATTTTCCTTGATGCGATTGAAGGTGGGGTTGTAAAGCAGGTTTATCTCGAATCCGGTACGATGGTTGAGGAGGGAGATACGATTCTTTCGATGTCTAATTCGAACCTGCAACTCCAGGTAATGCAACAGACATCTGCACTGTATGATCAGATTAACAATGTTCGGAATTCGCGGTTGAATCTCGAACAAAACACGTTGCAACTTCAAGAACAGCTGGCGAATGCAAGATCTCAGATGGAAATTTTAGAAGCCCAGTATGAGCGCCAAAGGAAGCTCAGGGAAGATGATTTAATTTCTCAACAGGAATTTGAAGAGACCAGTGCAAATTATGATTATCAGAAGAAACGGTATGAACTGACGTACGAATCATACCAAAAGGATTCACTTCAAACCATAACACAATCCCGCCAGTTGGATAACTCGGAGCAGCGAATGTACCAAAATTTGGAAGCTGTTCAGCAGATTCTGGAGAATTTAACGGTTACCGCACCGGCATCGGGTCAGTTGAGTACGATTGAGCTGAACCAGGGGCAATCCATTTCTGCGGGAGAGCGAATTGGACAGGTTGACAATCTGGATGATTACAAAGTGAGAGTGAATATTGATGAGTTTCATTTGTCCAGGATTGTTCCGGGTCTCGAAGGGTCGTTTCCTTTTGATGGGGAAGATCATGAACTGGAGATCACAAAAATTTATCCGGTTATTACAGATGGGCAATTTGAAGTGGATATGGAATTTCCGGGCGATGCACCTGAAGGATTACGGCGCGGCCAGACTGTTCGAATCCGGCTTGAACTGGGAGAATCTGCCCAGGCCGTTCGTCTGGCACGTGGCGGATTTTATCAAACCAGCGGTGGTAATTGGGTCTTCCTGCTGAATGAAGAGGAAACGCGGGCTGTGCGTCACGAAATCCGTTTAGGGAGACAGAACCCCGAGTATTTCGAAGTATTGTCCGGTCTTGAGCCCGGAGATAAAGTCATCACCTCAAGCTATGATACATTTGGTGATAATGAGGTTTTGGTGTTAGAATAAGTTGTATGTGGTTAGTTGTAGGTTGTTAGTGGTGGTTTTCAACAAGTATACTACCAACAACTGACTAATTCCCTATTGAATTTAAATATGCATTTAATCTTGGTGCTAATTCAGTAATTAAAGGAGCGAGTTCATGAAGTTCTTTCTTACTAATCAAATTTCGTTTGGAAGCTCTTTTGAGCCAGAATTTGGTTTCATAAAGAGAAGATCTGGCGATTTTAACAAATCGTTTATTTTCTTTAAAAGTACCTCTGCCAGTTCCTTCCGCAATATTGGCACCAATACTATCAGCAGCACGGACAAGTTGTTTGCCAACGGTATCTTTAGCGAAGTAATTCCAGACTATAACGACACTCCAAATTTTATCAGCCAACGTTTCGGAAAGTTGATAGACTTCAAGCGTCTCAAAATTAGATTTAGACATTATTTAAATTTTTTGATGAATAGTTACAACTAACAACAAGCCACTGACTACGAACTCTTATTTATAAGAGCCCAAAACCACGAATTCCTTACAAAAATTTATACACGTACAAAACAACAAAACGAACAAAGCCATGATTAAAACAAAGAATCTTAGAAAAGTATACATCACTGAAGAAGTGGAAACGACTGCTTTGAATGATGTGAATCTTGAAATTAAAGAAGGTGAATTTTGTGCCATTATGGGTCCTTCAGGATGCGGGAAATCGACTCTTTTGAATATTATGGGGCTGCTGGATAATCCCTCTGAAGGAGAATATTATTTTATGGATCATGAGATTTCCAACCATTCGGAAAGAGAACGAGCCCAGCTCCGAAAAGGAAATATTGGATTCATTTTCCAAAGCTTTAACCTGATTGACGAACTGACCGTTTTTGAAAATGTGGAACTGCCTCTTCTTTATTTAGGTGTGGATTCCAAAGAACGAAAAGAGAAAGTAGAAACAGCTCTGGAACGAATGGGAATGATGCATCGGCGCAATCACTTTCCACAGCAGCTTTCCGGTGGTCAGCAGCAGCGGGTGGCCATTGCGCGTGCCGTTGTAGCGAATGCTAAATTAATCCTCGCCGATGAGCCGACCGGAAACCTCGATTCCGATCATGGCGACGAAGTGATGAAACTGTTGGCGGAACTCAACGATGCCGGAACCACCATCGTCATGGTAACTCACTCCCCCCACGATGCCGACTATGCCCGACGCGTGATTCACCTGTTCGATGGCCATGTTGTGACGGAGAATATGCAGGAAGGGTTTCATGTTTAAGTAGCTTTCAGTCGTCAGCCAATAGCTATCAGAGTATTAATGCGTAGAACTGAGAGCTGGAGTCTGACAGCTAATTTGTTATACATAGTGGTACGGGAGTTCAGGTAAATAATCAGTGATGTTCTAAATATCTCTGATCATATATTTTTTTCACCAAAACCGAGAGACATGCTTATAAACTACATCAAAATTGCGTGGCGGAATTTAATTCGCGACCGTACCTACTCTTTTATCAATATAGCCGGTTTAACCATTGGTCTGTCTGCCTGCCTTCTGCTTGTTCTGTTTGCGAGGTATGAACTGAGTTTTGATACGTTTCATGAAAAATCAGACCGAATCTACCGGATGACCTCTGTTGCAGAAACGGAGAATGAAGTGATTGAGAGAGCGTATACACCAGTTCCGTTAGTTCAAGCATTAAAGGACGAACTGCCGGAAGTGGAAATGGCCACTCACCTCAGCCGGACAAATAGTGCAAGAATAGAAATTGAGGATCAAACGGTTACCATTGAAGATTTTTACTGGACGGATCAGAATTTCTTCGACATCTTTTCGGTTTCTGTTATAGAAGGGAATGAGCCTGAGTTTTTAAGTAATCCCAATTCTATTGTCATTACACAATCGGTCTCCGAAACTTATTTTAATAGCGCGAATCCATTGGGAAAAACTATTCAACTTAGTAACGATACCTATAGGGTTACGGGAGTCGTTGATGACTGGCCGGCCAATTCTCATTTTCGTCCCCAGTTTATTGCAACCTTCAATACCCTTGGTTCTTCTGAGGACGACAGTTGGTTTTCTTTCAATAACCGAACGTATTTTTTGCTTGAAGAAAAAGCATCTATCAAATCTTTAATGCAAAAGCTTCCATCCATCCTGGAGAGTAAATTTGGGGAGCAGGCACAAGAATTGGGTATTGAGTTTACATATACACCTCAGGCGCTGACCGATATTCACCTCTATTCCAACCTGGAGGGAGAACTGGAACAGAACGGCAGTATTCGAACCATTCAGATTATTCTTGCCATTGCCTTTTTGATTCTTCTGAATGCATGCGTGAACTACATTAATTTGTCGACAGCCAGGGCTCGAAAAAGAGCGAAAGAGGTAGGCATCAGAAAAGCACTTGGTTCGGGAAGAGCTCACCTGATTTTTCAATTTTTGGGTGAAGCCTTTGCCTTAACGGGGATCTCTTTTTTGCTGTCATTAATGATTATTGAAACGATTCTCCCCGGCTTTAATACTCTTTTCAACCAGGAGTTGAATTCAAGTATGCTGTTTGAACCGGTCAGCATGAGTATTTTTGTTAGTCTGATGGTTTTAACGGCTCTATTAGCAGGAATCTATCCCGCATTTTATCTGACCTCTTTTTCAGCAAAGAAAGTTTTGAAAGGAGATGCCGGAGTCAACACAAAAAATTCATTTTCCTGGGGCAGACGATCGATGGTGGTTTTCCAGTTTTTGATTTGTATCACCCTGATGGTTTCATCTCTCGTTATTCTGAAACAGATGCGGTTTATTCAGCAAAAAGATTTAGGATTTGAAGAAAGCAATTTGATAGTTATTCCATTGGGAACTGGTGAAGAACGGAACGGTTTCCAGGCTTTAAAAGATAAGCTCCTTGCAAATTCAAATATCCTCGGTATTACTTCCGCGCCTATGTACCCAGGAGGGGAATATGCAAATGCACAACATTGGTTGCCGGGTGAAACAGTTGGAGAATATGCAGAAATGGGATTCGTGGGGCCTGACTTTGTGGATGTTTTTGGAATGAATATCAAAGAGGGGAGAGACTTTACCGAGAATGATCAGCAATCCGTCATCATCAATGAGACAGCCGTTCAGAGATTTGGTTTGGGAGAAAATCCCATCGGGAAACAAATCACCAGAACAGACCCAAGGGCTGACGAAAGACCGATGTATGAAGTTGTAGGCGTAATTGAAGATTTTAATACTGCATCACTCAGAGAAACCATACAGCCTTTGGTTATGTATCAGATCGGCTTCAACGTGAATATGATTGTTCGGTTTGCCGAAGGCCAAACTCAATCTGCTCTAAGTTTTATCAGAGATGCTTTTAACGAAGTAAATCCGAACTCCACATTCGAATATCATTTCGTAGATGATTATCTGTCTGAATACTATCGGGCCGATGAGAATTTCCTTAGGATCGTTACTTCTTTCACTTTGTTGGCTGTGTTTATCGCGGGAATGGGGCTACTTGGTTTGGTAGGATATTTTATTCAGAGCAGAACCAAGGAACTGGCGATTCGAAAAGTATTGGGAGCTTCTGTATCAAATATTATGGCTCTTCTCTCCAAAGATTTTGTACTGTTAGTAATCATTGGTTTTGTGATCGCCATACCTGTTGGCTGGTATGCCATGAATCAATGGCTAACCGATTTTGCCTATCGCATTGATATTGGTGCTGATATATTTGTGTTGGCCGGAGGAGCTGCCTTACTGATTGCAATTCTTACCGTAAGCTGGCAATCCATCAGAGCCGCGTTTGAAAATCCCGTAGACAGTTTGAGAAGTGAATGACTTTTTAGTTTGTGGTTCGTGGTCTGTTGTTGGTTGTTAAGACCCGGCACAAACAACGGACTACTAACAACTTACAACAAATAAAACCGTTCATTTTCGAACAATCCCTGTCTGGTATCGGACAGCTTAAATCATACAAACCTTCTATCTTTAAAAAGAAGCTGCATTCTTCAGTTTGGTATGATTATTGATCTCTAAAAAAGAGGAAGTATTTATTGAATAATAGGGAAGAAGCAAAGTCCTTAGAAAGTTCCTTTAAAATAGTTTTTTGAGATACTAGTTATTAAAGATAAAAGAGGCTTTTATAATTGAATGGGAGTATAATAATATGTTCAAACACAACCTTACAGCCGCCTTTCGCTCCATGGCGAAACAGAAAATGCAGACTTTCATTCTTATCTCCGGAATGGCGATTGGACTTACCGTTTCTTTCTGGATGTTCTACTGGCTGATCCAGGAGTTTAGTTTTGAAAATGTGCACGATAATGCCGACCGGATTTACAGGGTTGAGCTTGAAATGAACGATTCTGACGGAATCCACTACGGTTCAGCAACCCCAACGCCGCTGGCGCCCCTTTTGGAGCGTGAATTTCCTGAAGTCGTTGAATCTGTTCGGCTTCATCCATTTGCAGATATCACACTTCATCATGGTGAGCAGAGCTTCTCAGAAAATCAAATCATGGCGGTAGATCCGTCTATTTTCTCAATCTTTTCTCTCAAGGCTCTGCATGGCAACCTGGAGCATTCGCTGGATGTGGATAATTCAATCGCTATTAATAGAAGTTTTGCCGAGAAATATTTTGGTGAAGACGTCAACCCTGTTGGTGAGAGACTGGATATTGAAGAGGAAAGGTCTCTTGTGATTACAGCGGTTTTTGAAGATCTGCCGGTCAACACTCATCTAAATTTTGAGGCCCTGATTCCTTTGGAACTGGCTGACCAAATGGGACGGGAAATCGCACAAGAACAATGGCACCGTTTTGATGAAATTCACACATATATTCTTTTAAATGAAAATGCTGACTGGGGCGAATTGGAAAAGAAAATCGCACCGATTCATGACCAATATGTACAGGAATCCAGCGATCAGTTGTACCTTCAGCCTCTCAAGAACATCCATTTTGCCTCGAATGTTCTCCATGATTTTGCGAATCACACGGACAAGCGAACGATGTATAGTTTGGCGTTGATTTCCCTTTTGGTCTTTGCTATGGCCTGTATCAATTTTGTAACGCTTACATCGGCGATGACTTTAAAACGCCGGGGTGCAATCGACTTGAGGAAAGTGTATGGAGCAGGAAGAAGACATATTATCAAACAAATTTTAACAGAGGCGTTTCTTTATACCGGTATTGCTGCCGGTATCGCGATCATCTGTATTGAGTTGACAAGGCCTGTATTTCTCCAGCTAACATCCCAGGCTGTTTTCAATGTTGACCAGTTTCCAACAGATGCAATGATTCTGGTAATTAGTTTAGCCACTCTTATGGGAATTGTTGTTGGAATTTTTCCTGCAATCAGGTTTTCAGGAATGAGAGTGGGAGAAACATTTCGAAGTAAAAGTCGCATTACACAATCAAATAAAATATTTCATCCGTTAATCTTAGTCCAGTTTATCCTCACAATTGCTTTGATTACCGGCAGCCTGGTTATTCAGGATCAAATCAGTTTTATGCAGCAAAAATCGCCGGGGTTTGACCGTGACCAACTTGTCTCCATCCCGATGACAATGCCTTTGGGAAGCGGCATACGATCAGAACGTTTTGATGCATTTAGCGATGAACTGAGGAGATATCCCGGCGTTCAGAATGTGACCATGACGGTGGCATCTCCGGAAAATATTGAGACCTCTGCGGGTGATGCTTCATGGGAAGGTCAGCAAGACGGACAATCCGTCCAGATTCATTGGAACAGCATCTGGTTTGATTATTTTGAAACTCTGGGAGTTGATATTGTTGAAGGAAGAGGATTTTCCAGTGATTATCCGGGAGATGTAAATAATGGAGATGGCGGAAATTTTATACTGAACCAAACTGCCGTTGAACGAATGGGACTGAAAGATCCCATCGGAAAGATGTTCTCGCTGTATGGCAAAGTTGGGAGAATTGTTGGAGTGGTGGAAGACTTTCACTATCGCCCGTTGAATGTACCTATCGAACCGATGGCGTTTGATATGCTGCCGTGGTATAATGCCGTTTTACTGGTTCGGTTGTCACCTGATAATGTCAGTGAATCACTTCATTCAATTGAGTCCACATGGGCAAAATTCAATCCCGGTATTCCGTTTGAATACGAGTTTGTCTCATCAGCATATCGCCAACTTTATGAGGCGGAACAGAATACAAAAACGTTGGTGGGATTATTTACCGTTTTGGCAATTATACTCGCTTCTCTCGGTTTACTTGGTATTGTCGCATTTATTGCGGATCGGCGGACAAAAGAGATCGGAATTCGAAAAGTATTAGGAGCCACTGTTTCAGGAATTGTTGGCCTGCTGACCAAAGATTTCGTGAAATGGATTGTAATAGCCAATGTGATTGCATGGCCCATCGCATGGTTAGCCACAAATCAATGGCTACAGAATTATGCCTATCACATCGAGTTGACCGTATTGCCATTTATCCTCGCCGGGATGAGTGCATTGGTAATCGCCCTGTTGACCGTAAGTTGGCAGGCAATCCGTGCGGCAAGAGCCAATCCGGTGGATAGTTTAAGGAGTGAATAAAAAACAAGCTGTCAGCACTCAGCTATCAGACTTCAGAAAAGAGAAGCTGAAAGCTGAAGTCTGATGGCTAAAAGCTTAAGATTATGCTTAAAAACTACATCAAAATTGCATTACGAAATCTGTGGAAAAACAGGCAGTATTCATTTATAAATATACTTGGGCTATCCATCGGGATTGCGGCTGTGGTCTTGATTTTTATTTATCTGAAGTTTGAGTGGAGTTACGACCGTTTTCATGAAAACAGAGATCACATTTACCGGGTTGCTGTGGAGGAAAACTGGGAAGGGCGTATCGGAAAATTCAACACGTTTCTGGCTCCCGTTGGACCGGCCCTGAAAAATGATTTTCGACAGGTCGAAAATTTTACCCGGGTGCGTCAGCCCGTCAGCCAATATTTCTATTCACAAAATAATCCCTATCGAATTGACGAAATTCATCATGTCGATTCCACATTTTTCGACATCTTTTCATTTGATATTCTTTCGGGAGACCCAAAGTCAGCTCTGGCTTCACCTTATTCAATTGTAGTTACCCGTTCAAAAGCAAAAGATATCTGGGGTCGTGAAGAGGTTCTGGGAAACACCTTACAATCGGAAAGTGGCGAAACATATACAGTTACAGCCGTTGTCCAAGACCCGCCCATAAACTCCTCTATTCAATTTGATGCACTTATTTCGTTCAGTACTCTATACCAGGATCCAAATATGTTTATGGGCTGGAATGGCGGAAATCAGTACACAACATTTATTCAACTTCAGGAGCAGGTCGATCCCTCACAGTTTGAGGATCTTTTGGATGATTTTATAGGAAAGTATTTGGATGAAAGCATTGCCATTACCTATCACTTAACACTCGAACCTCTTCCTGATATTCACCTTTTTTATGATCCGGGGTTCTTGTTCCGGAGAATCCTTCAGTTTGGTGCTATCGCCCTGCTGATTTTAATCATGGGCAGTTCTAATTTTATTAACATTTCTCTTGCACAATCGACCCGAAGGGCGAAAGAAACCGGCGTCCGAAAAGTGATGGGAGCGGAGAAAAGACAACTTGTTTTTCAATTCCTGGCTGAATCCGTTCTGACCACGGCAATCGCCGCCGCTGTTGCCATTTTACTGATTGAGCTTGTTTTTCCCACCTATTCCGAAATTTTGGGGCAGGAGTTACCGCGTTCATCTCTCTACTCTACATATTTTATCCTTGTTTTGATCGCCATTGCGGGATTAGTTGGCATTGCGGCCGGCAGCATTCCGGCATTCTATCTTGCATCCCTTTCACCGGTAAAAATTTTAAAGAATTCATTGCTATCCGGTCATGGGAAAGGAGGTTTTCGAAATGGCCTCTTGTTTGTCCAATTTTTTATCTCGGTACTTTTGATTTTTGGAACCCTGGTGATTTATCAACAGCAGGTATTTATGAAAAACAAAGTTCTTGGTTTCAATAAAAACAATATTCTTGTGGTGAATCTGCCGACAGATGAAATGAAAGCCAATAATCAACTCATCAAAGAAGAGGTTCTGAATTTTCCATTCGTGGAAGGTGCTACACTCTGTTCACAAATACCGTATCGGGGAGTGGAAGCAAACGGCTATCTTCCGGAAGGTTTTGATTCGCACAAGCTCGTGCATGTTATTCACACAGACAGCGATTTTCTGGAAACGTTTGATATTGACATTGTTGAAGGCAGAATTTTTCGTGCTGACATGGAAGCGGATCGGGATGCTTATGTAATCAATGAAGCACTTGTTAACATGCTGCAATGGGAAGATCCCCTTGGGAAAACGATTGAACGAAGTGGAACTCATGAGGTGCTCGGCGTTGTAAAGGATTTTCATTTTGCTTCCATGCACGATAAAATCGAACCGTTAATTATCGCAAACAGCGGAACTGCCGGATATCTTGGCCAACTTGCTCTTCGCATTGACAATAATGCCATCACTTCCGGCACGGCAATCCCGCAAATACAAAATGCGGTTGCAGAAGTACTTCCTTCTGCTCCGTTCGAATATTGGTTCTTGGATGATGCTTTCGATACACTCTATCGTCGGGAAAATATAATGGGACAGCTTTTTTTGTACTCCACAATGTTGGCACTTTTTATCGCTTTTCTCGGGTTGTATAGCCTCGTAGCCATCGAAACGGAATTCAGAACCAAAGAGATCGGCATTCGTAAAGTTCTGGGTAGTTCGGTTTTTGGAATCGTTCGGCCCATATCAAAAGAGTTCTTGAATCTCGTTTTAATTTCAAGTCTCGTTGCCTGGCCAACGGCGTGGTTTTTTACTCACCGATGGCTCCAGAATTTTCCTTACCGGATAGATCTCTCCGTCTGGCCGTTTCTAATCTCAGGGCTGGCCGTTATTGTCATTGCTTTGATTACCGTTAGCTGGCAGGCTGCTCGTGCAGCATCAATAAATCCAATCGAAAGTTTAAGGAGTGAATGATGAACGAGCTGTCAGCATTCAGCTATCAGACTTCAGAAAAGACCTGATAGCTAAAGTCTTATGGCTAATAGCTCAAATCAGCCAGCGCATCTTCCACGAGTTCATTACCCAAAATTTCTTTTGCTCGTTGATGCGCTTCATCAACTTTTCTTTCACGGAAGAGGGTAAGGATTTCAGAATCGATCAGTTCGTACCAGAGTTTTTTTCGGGTATCAAATTCATGGATGTGTTTTTTCATTGGCTTTCTGAGGCTCTGCATAAATTCCAGGAATTCGCCATACTCTTTTCCGAACTCCTTTTCGAATCGCTGTCTGAGTCGAACAGCCAAAGCGGGAGCCGCACCTCCCGTTGAAATGGAGATTGTCAGCGGACCTTGTTTTACAATCGACCCAAACGCAAAATTGGCGTGCGGCAGATCATCCATCACATTGATGAGAATATTTCGTTCTTCGGCTTCTTGATAAGCTTTTTCGTTGATATTACCTTCATATTCAGCTACAATTACAACCGAAGCACCTTCAAAATCCCCATATTGATATTGCCGTGGAATCCATTCAAACCGATCTTCATCTGCCCACTCCTGAAGCTGTTCATTTAATTCGGGACTGATGACTGTCAGCCACGCACCGCGATCCAGAAAATCCTTCACTTTTCCTTCCGCTTCCCAGTTTCCCCCGATGATCACAGTTTTTCGTTCACTCAACCGGCGCAGGTAAATGGGGTAGACGTCTAAAGCTTTTGACATGTTTAAGTTTTGTAAAGGTTTGATTGATATCGATTTGAAATTCCCCCTTCAAAGGGGGATTTTAGCTCCCATTCTTATAATGATCTGGAAAATGAATTCCACATTCGGTTTTATCCGTGCCATTCCAGCGGCCGTTTCGGTCATCACTTTCTTTGGAGGCATCCACCGGTTGGGTACACGGAATACAGCCGATGCTTGGATAACCTTCATCATGAAGCGGATTATAAGGCAAATCCAGATGATGGATAGAATCCCAGACTTTTTTTCCGCTCCAGTTTGCAAGTGGATTGATTTTGATTACTTCGTTTTCTTCATTCCATTCAATGATACGGGCTTGTGTCCTGGTTTCAGATTGGCTGCGCCGGAGTCCTGTCACCCAGGCTTTTTTGTCTGAGAGATAGTTTTTCAAAGGCAGCACTTTCCGGTAAAAACAGCACTGATTGGGATTTTTTTTCCAGAGTTCATCGCCAAATCGTTCTGCTTGTTCCTGAAGAGAAAGTTCGGGAGTGACTCTCGTAATATCGATGTTATATCGAGCTTCAAGTATGTCCCGCAATTCATAGGTAGAATCAAACAAGAGATTTGTGTCCAGATAAAAAATCGGGATGTCAATGTTGTGTTCCCGGAGGAAATGAATCAGGAGAACTCCAGAAGATCCAAAACCTGTTCCCAAAACCATTTCGCCTCCGAATGTTTCAAATCCCCATAAGAGAATTTCAATGGGATCAGCATTTTCGAATTGTTGATTTAACTGATCCAGTTCGTTTTCTGAAAATTTCACTTCTGTTTTACCCGGTTCAAGAACGTCCAGCATATTCTTCCGAATTTCATCCTGCATAGTTGGCAAGCAGTTGGGGTTGAGATTCAGTCACGGTTTCTAACTCATTCTCATTGTTGAACCATGCCAAATCATGGCTCAGCGAGGCAAGCTCCCCGATAACGATTGTGGCCGGAGAGGATAAGTGCGAAGCTTTCTGAGAAATATCAGCAAGCGTGCCGACGACAACTTGTTGGGATTCAAAAGTAGCCTCCTGAATCACAGCAGCCGGTGTATCTGCGTTTTTCCCCAGTTGAATGAGTGTTTCAGAAATATTGGCGAGATTCCGCATTCCCATCAAAATGACAAGGGTATCGGCGTGAACGAGATGGCACCAGTTTTCAAAATCATCCGAGCCTGTGATGGTATGTCCGGTAACCACGGTAAACGATCGGGCAATTTTTCGATGCGTTACTGGAATCCCAGCAAATGCGGGAGCAGCCATTGAACTGCTGATACCGGGTATCACTTCGTAGGGAACACCGTGGGCACGTAAAGCCTCACACTCTTCTCCGCCTCGTCCGAAAACAAACGGGTCGCCTCCTTTGAGTCGTGCAACATGTTTGCCACTCAGCGCTTTGGATACCAATATCTGGTTAATCTGTTCCTGGGATACCGATGGCTTATCCGGGGTTTTACCCACATAAATATGTTCGGAATCTTCACGGGTAAGCCCCAGAAGTTCTGGATTGGCAAGCCTGTCATACACAATGACATCCGCCAATTCCAGAACTTTCGACCCTTTTACTGTTATGAGGTCTGGATCGCCGGGGCCGGCACCCACCAGGTACACCGTTCCTTTATTCAAATGCTGTAATCTGCTCATAATTTTTCAGGCTGGTATTTGTGGTGAGTCTTCAATTCCAATACGATTCCAGAAATCACTGAAGGACTCATTTACTGATCGCTCTTTTTTGAAATGTTCGAGTAACGGGCGAACTTCCTGAATTAGTTCTTCCCGCGGAACCATGTCTTTGTACTCTTTATTCAATCGTGTTCCTGACGGATCTCCGCCAATAAAAATAGTGTATTTATCCAGCGAACGGCCTACAAAACCAATGTCGGCTACATATGGCCTTGCACATCCATTGGGGCAGCCGGTCATTCGTACGGAGAGTTTTTCATTCTGGAGTTCAAGCTCTTCCAAAACTCCATTCAAATCGCGAATAACATCTGGCATAACCCGTTCAGACTCCGCAATGGCAAGTCCGCAGGTGGGCAGGGCAGGGCAGGCCATGGAAAACTTGATAGCATTTGGAATTTCATCGGGCAACTGAACACCATACTCATGAAAAATCTGTTCAATAGGCTGCTTGTATTCTTCAGGGATATTGGTGAGGAGAACATTGTGATTGGGAGTCATCCGAACTTCAGGCTGAAAGTCTTCTACTATCTTTCGAAGAGCACTTTTCAGTTTTAAATCCCCTTCATCTTTGATGCGTCCATTTTCGACAGAAATGCCCAAAAACCAGTTTCCGTCCGATTGCTTTTTCCATCCCAAATACAATTCCAGTTCAAACTTTGGAAGTTCACGGAATTCTTCGAGTTCATAGCCCAGACGGTCCGTCAATTCATTTTTGAATTTGGCGAGTCCCCAATCGTGAATCAGGTATTTCATTCGGGCCTGTTTACGGTTTTCACGGTTTCCGTAATCCCGCTGAATTCCAATAATTCCTTTTATTACATCTACCACTTTGTCTTTGGTGATGTATCCCAGGTGATCTCCCAGGCGGGGAAAGGTTTCCGGCTTCCGGTGGTGCATACCCATTCCGCCGCCAACAACAACATTAAATCCTTCGATTTCCTGCGTTTCATCAAAAAAAGCGACTAAACCAATATCCTGAGTATAGAGATCCACGCTATTGTCTCCGGGAAGTGCAACAGCAATTTTAAATTTACGCGGCAGGTAAGAACGGTCGTAAAGTGGCTCGGTGTTGGTTATCTCTTCTTTTCCTGAGTAAACTTTCTCGCCATCCAGCCAAATTTCATGATAGGCATTGGTAGCCGGAAGCAGGATATCAGAAATCTCATCTGAAAATTCCTGGACTTTGGCTTGGCGGCCGTCGATGTCGGGAGCAGGAGTGGCCATCACATTTCGTACAATATCCCCGCAGGCGCCGAGAGTTGTAATCAGAGATTCATTAATCTCTTTAATTGTTTTCTTTAAATCTTTTTTGATGATACCGTGAAGCTGGAAAGCCTGCCTCGTGGTTACCCGGATGGTGCCATCGGCGTGCGTATTGGAAATGTTATCAACAGCGAGATATTGGGCGGGAGTGAGTTTGCCGCCGGGTGTACGGCTGCGAATCATAAAAATGTAGTGGCGGTCGCGGCCTTGTCTTTTATCCCGATCATCTTGTTGATAGGTACCATGAAATTTCAAAACCTGGATGGCGTCTTTACTGAAATGATCTTCATCATTCCCGACCTCCACATCCAAAGGTCCACGAAGGTAATTGCTGCCTTCTTTAATGTTTTCAAGTTTGCTCTTTTTCTTACTGCTCATTGGTGGGTTAAGCCTGTTTGGAATTGCTGATTATCGCTTGTTTTTGTTGAAGGAGAGAAATTGCAGCGTTACGAGGCAGCAGCCCCGCAACGCGCAAATTCTGTGGTTGAAATTGAGGTTACTTCTCGATGGGGGCATCGATCAGGTTACCCCATTCTGTCCAGGAACCGTCGTAATTCCGCACAGTTGGGAATTCGAGCAGTTCATTCAGGACAAACCAGGAGTGAGCAGAACGCTCGCCGATTCGGCAATAAGCGATAATTTCTTTGTCAGGTGTGATTCCTTCATCAGCATAGATTTTTGTGAGCTCTTCTTTGCTTTTGAAGGTACCGTCTTCATTCACGGCTTTGGACCATGGAATGTTAGACGCTCCGGGAATATGTCCGGCACGTTGTGAGAGTTCATCCAATCCGGGAGGTGCCAGGATTTTTCCAGTGAATTCATCAGGAGAGCGAACATCAACGAGACCGAAGTCACCGGCGTTGAGTCGTTCTTTGATGTCATCCCTGAAGGCCCGGAATTCCCCTTTAATTTCCGATACGGTGTAGTCGGTGGATTCGTATTCGGGAATGTCGGTTGTGAGTTCGCGTCCTTCGGCTTCCCACTTTTTGCGGCCGCCATCAAGAATGCGAACATCATTGAATCCGTAATATTTCAGCAACCAATACGCCCATGCGGCAAACCAGTTGTTATTGTCGCCATACAGGACAACGGTGGTGTCTGCAGCAATTCCGGATTTTTGAAGGAGTTTTTCAAAATCTTCTTTGGATGCGATGGTTCTTCGCAGTTGATCCTGGAGTTCTTTTTTCCAGTTCCAACCAACGGCTCCGGTAATGTGACCAGAATCGTAGGATCGGGTATTTACGTCGACCTCAACAAAACGGACGCCTTCATCGGTTAAATGATCGGCTGCCCAATCGGTTGTAACGAGTACTTGTTTATCAGTTAGTGTATCTGGCATTGTTTTAGCTTTGTGTTTTTGATTGGTGGTTTAAGTCATTCTCACAAAGCCCATTTTTACAGACAGGCAGGCGGGTCGATTAAAACAAAAAAGCCCGCCACCTGGTTGGTAGCGGGCTTTGTATGAAGATCGTTGTGTTAAATCAGCATATCCTTTCCACTACCTTTCTCGGCATCATCATACAACACATCATACAGCACATATTTCGGTGCGCAGGAGCGAGAATGTTAGTGGTTGGTTTTTTCTGATTCATTAAAAAAAGTGTTTAGACATCAAGTCATTTTCAACGTGGGAATAGGTTAAACACTATATCGCTTCATGTCAAGCCCCGAGATTAAAAAATAACAAAAGCTTATCGATAAGAGGTTTTATTATTTCGGATGAGATGCACTTAAAATATAAAAAAAGCGCTTTTATCAATTCTGTAATTGAATGAAAAAAATTTAAAAAGAAGTGAAAATAGTCTCTTTTGTGAGGGTATGAATTCAGCCAGAAAAGAGTTGATCCGGAAAATTTGTGCGTGAGTAACTAAAAAATCAAAATGATGAAGATTTAAAACGAACCAACATCCGCTAACAAAAAACCTTGTAACGTTATTTCTTTTACCTCGTCTTACTCACGGTAATAACTTTAATTCTCTCCGGGTAAGAACATGCTGACTAACTACATTAAAACTGCCTTCCGAACTTTTAAAAGACACAAGAGTTCCTTTTTTATAAACGTGATTGGCCTTTCCATTGGAATGGCTTGCAGTATCCTGATTCTTCTTTGGGTGATGGACGAAATGAATGTTGACCGATTTCATGCTGATGCGGATCAGATTTTCCAGGTGATGGAACATCAAAGTTATTCGGATGAAATTATGACCACACTTTCAACGCCCGGAATTTTAGCTCCCGCCCTCAAGGATGAAGTTCCGGAATTTGAGTATGTAGCCACTTATACCTGGAATGTGGAATTTCTGTTCACAAAAGATGAAAAATCTCTGAAAGAAAATGGTTTGTATGCCCGGCCCGATTTCTTTCACATTTTGGATATCAATTTACTTCATGGAAATCGGGATGAATTGATCAACAGCCCTAAAACCATCGCTATTTCCAAAGAGTTGGCGGTTAAGTATTTCAATCGGGAGAATGTTTTGGGTGAATCGATCACCATTGATGGAACTGAACTCCATACCATCACCGGAGTTTTTGAGAAATTGCCGGAGAGTTCCTCTATAGAGTTCGATTACGTTCTGCCGTTTGAAGACTGGTTGGAACGGAATGAATGGGCACAGCAATGGGGAAACAACGGTCCGAGAAGCATCGCAAAGTTATATCCCGGTACAAACATTGCTGCTTTAAATAACAAGATCAGCAATTTTATTAAGAATAAAGATGAGGATGATTCAAACGTAGAATTGTTTGTTTACCCGTTTAAGGAACGTTATTTATACGGACAGTTTGAGAATGGAGTGGTAGCCGGTGGGCGCATCGAATATGTTCGTCTCTTTACTATTGTTGCAATTTTTATTCTTCTGATTGCCTGTATCAATTTTATGAACCTGAGCACGGCGAAAGCCACCAAGCGGGCAAGGGAAGTTGGCATTCGAAAATCCATTGGAGCCAGTAAAGCTTCTTTGATCGGCCAGTTTATCGGGGAGTCGATGATCATCACTTTCTTTTCCCTGATCATTTCAATCTTTCTTGTAGAAATGAGTTTGCCAATATTTAATGATCTCACAGACAAAGCTATAGAAGTCAATTACCTGGAAGCAAATCTGTTGATGATTTTTATAGGAACGGCTCTTGTAACCGGCTTGATTGCAGGAAGTTACCCGGCTTTTTATTTGTCATCCTTTGAAGCGGTGAAAACATTGAAAGGGACTCTGAAATCATCAGGAGGCGAAGTTTTTGCGAGAAAAGGGTTGGTGATATTCCAGTTTACACTTTCCGTTGTTCTGATTATTTCCACGGTTATTATCTACAAACAGATTCAATATACACAGACGAAAAACCTGGGGTATCAAAACGAAAACCTGATTACGTTCACCATGGAAGGTGATGTTCAAAATCAATGGAACTCGTTTCAGAACAGGCTCAAAACCATTCCCGAAGTGATAAATGTATCCAGGGCCAGTGCCTCATTCATGGGCAGGAATTCGAACACGTCGGGCTTGGATTGGCCGGGAAAAGATCCTGAAACACTGATACTATTTGAGAATGTTGGGGTGGATTATGGATTGATTGAAACGATGGGCTTCGAATTGCTCTCTGGCAGAACGCATTCTGAGGAGTTTGGTGCGGATAGTTCGCGAATCGTTATAAACGAGACTGCCGCGGCTGTGATGGGATTGGGAAATCCCGTAGGGGAGTTGATTACGTTGTGGGATGAAGAAACCGAGATCATCGGAGTTGTAAAAGATTTTCACTTTCAGACACTTCGGAGTGAAATTGCCCCGCTCTTTTTCCGGCTGGCTGACTATAGTGACCTGGCTTACGTGCGCATCGGTTCAGTGAATATTCAAAGTACACTTGCCCAAATTGAAGATGTGTATAAAGAATTCAATCCGACCTATCCGTTTGCGTACGAGTTTATGGACCAACAGTATGCGGCACTCTATCGAAGTGAGCAGCGAATAGGAGATTTGGCAAAGTATTTTTCCATTTTTGCAATTATTATTTCATGTCTGGGATTGTTTGGCTTGTCAGCCTTCACCGCAGAACAACGTGCCAAAGAGATTGGTGTAAGAAAAGTGCTTGGAGCTTCCATACAAAATCTGGTACTTCTTTTGACCAAAGATTTCACCAAGCTGGTAATCATTTCTATTGGAATTGCTATCCCGCTCTCCTGGTGGCTGATGAATAAATGGTTGTCTGATTTCGCTTATCAATCCGGAATGGAATGGTGGATTTTTGCTCTCTCCGGAATTCTTGCCATTGTCATCGCGTGGCTGACGTTAAGCTGGCAATCCATCAAAGCGGCGCTGGTAAATCCGGTTCAAAGTTTAAAGAGTGAATAAGAGCGGTCGGCTGTCAGAGTTCAGTAAACAATTATCAGTGATCATGAAATTCTGTTAAATGGTTACTGCTTATTGAACACTGAAAAAACTGTCCGCAATCGTACACCTGTTGTATCAATCCGAACAAGGAAACTTTTGCCTCATCGATTTAGAGAGATTTGAATAGATTTTTCACTTTGGTACGATAGTTGAATGGTCTTGTATGTGGTTAGTTGTTTGTAGTTCATAGTTAAATTTTTCCTACCCTCAACTAACCCGGAACAACCTTCAACGATCGAATACATGTTCAAAAATTATCTGAAAATTGCTGCACGCAACCTGGTTAAAAATAAGAGTCACACTCTGATAAATATTGGCGGCCTCAGTCTGGGAATTGTAAGTGCTTTAGTCATTTTTTTGGTGATTCAGTACGATCTGAACTTCGACACCTTTCACCAAGACGCCGACCGAATCTATCGTGTGGTTACTGAAAACAGTGATTATGGTACAATTGATTATGATAGAGGTGGACCTTATCCCAGAACAAAAGCCATTCGAGAGGACATAACGGGTCTTGAATCAGTAACATTGGTGAATACTAATTTTGCCACTCCTGTAGTTTCACTTCCCGAAGGGGCGGGTACTGATACTAAATTTAAAGAAGAGAATCTTGCACTTGTAGAGCCAGAATATTTTGAGATTTTTACGTATACGTGGTTGTCGGGTGATTCTAATACGGCTTTGGAAAACCCCAACTCGGTGGTTATCAGCAAAAATTTTGCTCAAAAAATGTTCGGTACTACGGATGTTATCGGGAAAGAGTTGGTCATTTTTACGGAAGATTTTATCGACCTCGAAATCACAGGCATGGTGGAAGATCTGCCTGCCAAATCCGACTTTCCATTTACGGTCTTCGTAGCTGCAAATTCCCGTTCAAGATCAGGATACACGTATGAAGAAGAATATACCGAATGGGGAAGCAGTTCCAGTTCACTACAAACTTATGTGAAACTACAACCCGGCGTTACTCCCGAGCAGGTGCAGGTACAGTTCGATCCGATGATTGTGAAGTACACAGATCAGAAGATGGCTGAGGAGAAGGAATATCTTCTTCAGCCTTTGTCAGAAATACACTTCGACAGCCGTTATGAAAATTATTCCGGTCGCGTGATCGAAAAGGAAACACTGACGGCACTGGGCATCATCGGGTTTTTGCTGCTATTGACAGCATGCATCAATTTTATAAATCTGAATACGGCCATTGCCACCCAGAGATCGAAAGAAGTTGGCTTGCGAAAAACATTGGGAGGAACGAGACTTCAGCTAACGTTTCACTTTTTGGGCGAAACGGCATTCACCACACTTATTTCTCTTATTCTGGGAATTGCAATCACCGAAATAGTTCTGAGTGGCATTGAACCCCTTCTTGGTTTTACTCCCAAACTGAATCTGTTTTCAAATCCTGAGCTGATATTGTTTATCACAGTTCTGTTTTTAGGAATAACACTGGCTGCAGGATGGTATCCAGCCCGCCATCTTTCTTCTTTCAACCCGATGGAAGCTATCCGGAATAAAATAAATGCCAGTTACAGTCGCGGGCTAACTCTTCGCCGTGGTCTGATTATTATTCAGTTTGCTATTACTCAGATATTAATTATCGGTACGATTATCATCGCCAATCAAATCAAATTCTTTCAGACGAAGGATCTGGGATTTAACAAAGAAGCCCTGGTGGAAGTCTCCATTCCCAATGATAATGAACAAACCTTGAACACACTGAAAAATCAACTTCTGAATGAATCAAGTATACAGAATGTAACCTTCTCGAATACCGGAACCACCAGTAATAACACCTGGGGAGGAAACTATGTTCTTCAGATAGATACCACCCGGCTTGAAAATAATGCCGAAATCAAGTTTGTGGATGAAGATTTCATCTCCACCTATGGACTGACCATACTGGCCGGGCGGGATATTACTCCTTCTGATACGGTCAATCAGTTTTTAGTAAATGAGGCTTTTGCCAGGCAGGTTGGTTATGGTGATAATTATCAGGCCTTGATTGGAAAAACAAACCGATTTTGGGGGCAGGAGGCACCTATTGTAGGGGTCGTAAAAGATTTTAACACGTCCTCTTTACATACAGAGCTTCAACCTGTAATTCTTGCTCCACGCCGATCCTTTTCTTTAGGAGCCATACGTACTCAGCCATCCCGTACCAAGGATGCCTTGATGGCACTTGAAAAGGCATATGTAGAACTCTTTCCGGACTTTGTCTTCGAATATCGCTTTGTGGATGAAAATATTGCTGAAATGTACGAATCGGAACAGCGCACTGCCGATATCATGAATGCATTTACCATTGTTGCCATATTGATTGGCTGTCTCGGTTTGTTTGGCCTGGTTTCTTATATGGCGGCTACCCGTACAAAAGAGATTGGCGTCCGAAAAGTTTTGGGTGCAAGTATTGGCGATATCCTCAGGATTTTTGCCTCAGAGTTGATGCTTCTCACCGGAATTGCTTTTCTGATAGCTGCTCCGGTCTCCTGGTATTTAATGCAACAATGGCTGGCCGATTTTGCGTACAAAATTGAAGTCGGCGTAGGGATTTTTGCCATAGCATTTGGCGGAACCATTTTGATCGCGGCTTTAACAGTTGGGTATAAATCGTTAAGCGCCGCTTTGGCCAATCCCGTAAACAGTTTAAAGAGTGAATGACAAATGAGCTGTCAGCCATCAGCTATCAGCCGTTAGAAAGGCGGAACTGAAAGCTGACGTCTGTTAGCTGAAAGCTGAAAAAATATGATTAAAAACTACATCAAAATTGCCTGGCGTAATATTCTTCGTGAAAAAGGATATGCTTTTGTAAATGTGTTTGGTTTGAGTATCGGAATTGCATTTTGCATTCTGATTTATCTCTTTGTACAAGATGAACTTACTTTTGATCAGTTTCATCAGGAAGGAGATCAGATTTTCCGGGTGGAAGAAACCACACTTTACGCAGATGGAAGCCAGTCTACCGGTACGCCTACCGGCCCTGTTGTACTTGGCCCCGCATTGCAATCCGAGATTTCCGGAATTGAAGAGTATATTCGGATTCAACATAAAGAACTTTTTGTACGGGTACAGGGCTCCTCATCCGAAGCTCTGCAAGAAAATGTGCTTTTCGCTGATCCGTCTTTGCTAACCGTATTTACGTTTCCATTGCAGTCAGGAGATCCATTAACGGCTCTGGAAAACCCCGATCATGTTGTGCTGACCCGGGAGATGGCCGGTAAATACTTTGGGGATGAAAACCCTGTTGGCAAAACAATGGAAATTCGGCTTAACCAACAGTTCGAAAGTTTTGTTGTGAGCGGAGTTGCTCAAAATATACCCGGCAACTCAACCATTCAATTTGGCATTTTACTGCCATTTCAGCGGTTATTGATGTTTGATGAAGCCTTTAAGAGCAATGCCGATAGCTGGCATTTTTATTCTGCTCATACATATGTTCAATTGAATTCAGGGTCGAGGGAATCTCAGATTGAGTCCAATCTTCCTGCATTCTATGAAAAATATCATGCGACCGATATTGCACAAGAAAAAGAAGCAGGCCGATATGATAGCACCGAAACAGATACTTACAATTTGAATCCCATTCAGGAGATTCACCTCACAAGAGATAGTGATCCCAGTTATTCTATTATTCTCTCTGGGATTGCCATTGCAGTACTTATTATTGCTTGTATAAATTTTATGACGCTGTCTATTGGAAGGTCGGTACGCCGCGCTACCGAAGTGGGCGTTCGTAAAGTGGTGGGTGCAGACAGAAAACAGCTGATGGTTCAATTCTGGGGTGAAGCTTTTTTTCTGAGCAGTATTGCATTGGCTCTTGGTGTGATGATGGCAGAAATATTCTTGCCCGTGTTTAATCAACTTACTGATAAAAGCCTTGAGATTAACATGGCTGCCAATAGCATCACAATTTTAGTTTTGACTGGCCTGCTTATTATCACCAGTTTTATTTCAGGCAGTTATCCGGCCCTTCTGCTGTCTGGTTTTAAACCGGTAGATTCTCTTTCAAAACATATACAGACCGGCAAGACGGGTATTTTCTCGAAATCTTTAATTGTGTTTCAGTTTACAGTTACGGTCTTTTTGATTACAAGTACGTTAATCATGTCCCGCCAGCTTGCCTATACCCGTTCGATAGATTTAGGCTTCAATAATGAACAAGTGGTAGTTATTCCAACAAGTGGGCTGGATGCCGGAGAAATTGCACAAAAATTTCGAAACAGGCTGGGGCAGGAGACGAGTATTGTTGGGATAACAGCTTCAGGTAATGAACTCGGCCGGACAGGTACCATGGGCATGGCATTTCCATACAAAGATAAACATGTTGCCATAAGTGTTTTCCGTGTGGATCCCTATTACATTGATTTTCTGGGATTGAACTTGGTGGCCGGACGTGATTTTGATGTGAACCGAGATATGGCTTCCAACCGGGCTGTTATTGTTGATGAAGCGCTGGTCAGGGATTTAGAGATTGAGGATCCGGTTGGCCAGACGATTCCCTTCCCCTGGGCAAAACCCGGCGAAGGGCCGGAAATAATCGGGGTTGTAAAAGACTATCATTTCCAGTCATTATATCAAGAAGTGGGCCCATTAATGCTCACGCTGGATCCGAACTGGTATTTTGAGCAGATGCTTGTTCGTATCCGTCCCGATAATATTCCTTCCACACTGGATCTTCTTAAGGAAACCTGGCAAGGCACAGTTTCTGAACTTCCTTTCACCTATCATTTTCTTGATGATCAGATGCAGACACAATACGCAAATGATCGGCGATGGAGTGAAATCATACGCTACGCAGCAATGTTTTCTGTGCTGATTGCCTGTCTTGGTTTGTTGGGATTAACCGCATTGACAGTATCCCGCCGGACAAAAGAAATTGGAATCAGGAAAGTTCTGGGAGCAAAAGTACACCATATTGTTACACTGATATCCCGCGAATTTGCGATGCTGATTTTATTAGGAGTAGTAGTTGCAACCCCACTGGCCTACATAATTATGCAAAACTGGCTTACCAATTTTGCCTATCGGGTTCCGCTTTCAGTTTGGTTCTTTTTGGCAGCGGGTTTTGGAGCTCTTGCAATAGCACTTTTAACGGTTGGCTATCATGCTGTTAAATCAGCACTGGCAAACCCGGTAAAGAGCCTGAGAAGTGAATAAGCCGGATCGTGGTAAGTATCTGCCAGACAAGAAAATAATCAAGTAATAACGGACAACATTATGCTGAAACACTATTTCAATCTTTTCTTTCGAAATATCAAGAAAGATAAAAGTACTTTTTTGATCAATCTGATAGGTTTATCCACAGGGCTGGCATGTGTATTGTTAATTTATCTGTGGGTGAATGATGAACTGAGTGTGGATAAATTTCATGAAAATCATGAGCGAATTTACCAGGTTATCGAACATGTAGAATTTACGGATGGTATTCAAACCATTATAGAAACTTCAGGTCCCATGGCCGAACTATTAGCGGCTGAAATGCCCGAAGTAGAATATGCAACCGCGACCATTCCTCCATCGTGGTTTGGCGAGCATCTTCTTTCGGTTGGAGAGAACAATATCAAGGCTACAGGCCAGCTCGTGGGTGAAGATTATTTCAATATTTTTTCTTTTGATATCATTCAGGGAGACAAAAATTCGGTCATGACAGATCCGAATTCAATTGTATTATCCGAAGAATTAGCTGCCAATCTGTTTGGCAGTATTGATAATGTAGTGGGTGAAGCCGTAGAATTTGAGCATAACCGAATATTCCAGGTAACCGGAATTTTTGAGAACGTGCCTTCCAACTCTACCATGCAGTTCGATTTTGCATTATCCACTGAAGCTTCGAGGGAAACGCCTCCATGGACGTCACTACATACCTGGAATAGCAGCGGCCCTAAAGTATATGTATTGGTACAGGAAGGAACGGATATCGAACAATTAAATGCAAAAGTCGAACAGGTTCGAAGAAACCGGGATGAAAATACCATTCGCACCGCTACGCTTATTCCCTTTTCAGAACATTATCTTTACGGAAGGTATGAAAATGGGACACAGGCGGGAGGGAGAATCCAATATGTGAGGCTATTCTCTGTTATCGCTTTGATTATCCTGGTGATTGCCTGTATTAATTTTATGAATCTGTCGACGGCACGTGCTTCCAAACGATTAAAAGAGATAGGAATAAAAAAAGCTGTGGGGGCTCAACGAAACACCTTCATTGGTCAATTTTTGGGTGAATCTGTTGCAATGGCTTTTATGGCATTGATGCTTGCCGTTTTGTTAGTAGAAATCTTTCTTCCCCAATTCAACAGTATTGTAGGAAAACAATTGGTATTAAATGCCGATGTTCGTCTTGTTACCATAATGGCAGGCATAGTGGTTTTTACAGGTCTTATTGCTGGGAGTTATCCGGCACTTTATCTCTCAGGATTTAATGCAGTAGCCGTTCTCAAAGGAAAACCGAATAGCAATAGTTCCGGTGAATCGTGGACACGAAAAGGGTTAGTCATCGTTCAGTTTACTCTTTCCATCGTGCTGATTGTTTCGGTGTTGGTTGTCTATAAACAGATTGAATTTGTGCAAAGCCAAAACCTGGGGTATGAGCAAGACAATATTGTACAGCTTAAAGTAGAGGGAAGTTTAAAAAATCAGTTACGGACGTTTCAATCCGAAGCCAAAAAATTACCGGGCATAAGGAATACGTCGAGCACGACCCATAGCATGATTGGACAGAATTGGAGCGGGACGTTGGATTGGGAAGGCAAAAACCCGGACGATATTTTTCAGTTTCAAATTTTTGGTGTGGACTATGATTTTGTCGAAACGATGGGCATGGAAGTTTCATCAGGGCGAAGTTTTAGCCGGGAATTTAGTACAGACAGTTCGGGAATCATTTTTAATGAAACGGCTATCAGGGCAATGGGCATCGAAGACCCGGTGGGCAAAACAGTTGCTAATGGCAGAGCACAAATAATTGGCGTTATAAAAGATTTCCATTTCAAATCTCTGCATGATAAAGTTGAACCGATATACCTGCGAATGATGCCCGATGTGGTTAAATATGTTGTGGTAAGGATAGAGGCTGGAAATGAACGCGAGGCGTTGGCAAGCCTCGGAGACTTGTACCAACAGTTTAATCCCGGCTATCCTTTTGAATACCAATTTCTCGATGAAAGCTTTCAGGCCCAGTATACCGCAGAACAGCGGGTTGCATCCTTATCAAAATATTTTGCCGGGCTTGCCATTCTGATTTCCTGCCTGGGATTGTTAGGCCTTGCCGCCCATACCGCTGAGCAACGAACCAAAGAAATTGGAGTGCGCAAGGTATTGGGCGCAAGTGTGTTGAATATCGTCGGTTTGATGGGTAAAGACTTTATCCTTCTTGTAATCACCGGATTTGCCATAGCAGTTCCTATTGCGTGGTATATGATGAGCCGATGGCTGGCCGATTATGCTTACAGTATTGAAATTGGCCCGGGTGTATTTGCAATCGCGGGTGGAGTCGCCCTTTTTATTGCCTTGGCAACCGTAAGTTGGCAATCGATTAAAGCCGCGTTGATGAATCCGGTGAAAAGTTTGAGGAGTGAATAGATTGGTTTGTGATTTTTAGCTGTCAGACTACTTCAAGCCGTCTGACGGCACATGTATTAACCACTGACAACGAACGACAAACAAAATGTTTAAAAACTACATTAAAATTGCACTTAGAAATCTTTGGAAGAATCCGGGGTATTCATTTATAAATATCGGTGGTCTTGCTATTGGGATTTCCTGCTGTCTGCTCATTGGCATCTATGTAAGTCACGAATGGAACTATGATACCTTTCATGAGAAATCGGACCGGCTTTATCGTCTGACCTACGAACACAGAATTGGTGAAGATCTTCCTCCTGCAACACCGGAGGAGTACATGGCTTGGGGATCAGCAGCAATCGCACCACTTTTAGAACAAGATTTTCCTGAGGTTGAACATACCGTTCGTTTATCAGGAAGGCATCAACAGCTTATTAGTCGTGGTGATGAAGCCTTTCAGGAAGAACGATACTTTTTTGCAGATCCATCTTTTTTTGATGTTTTTAGCTTTTCGTTGATACAAGGTGATCCCGAGACAGCATTGGTTCAACCGAACAGTATCATTTTAACTGAAAGTTCGGCTGTTAGATATTTTGGAGAGGAAGACCCGCTTGGAAAATTGCTCCAGCTTGGTTCAGAGGAAACTCCCCTTACTGTGACTGGAGTAATGGCTGATATACCATCAAATACGCATCTTGACTTCAACATGCTTCTGTCCATGAGTACTTTTGAAAATGAATCGCGTGCCATTGATCGGGCTTTTGTGTTTGATAGTTGGGGATATGTTGATTTTTTCACTTATGTGCTGCTCGAAGAAAATACATCAGCTGAAGCATTAGAAGAGAAACTTCCGGCGTTTGTTCAAAAATATGTTGGAGATGAATTACAAGATCCTCCGCAAACGTTGGACTTCAACTTAGAACCAATTACTGAAGCGTATTTGAGTGTGGTATCCGGATTTCAACCTGGCCCCAAAGGGAATGAGGCTAACCTATATATCTTTAGTTTCATCGGTTTTTTTATTCTCCTGATTGCATGCGTCAACTTTATGAACCTGGCAACGGCATACTCAACAACCCGAGCAAAAGAGGTGGGTATTCGTAAATCTATTGGAGCCAAACGCGGCGGACTGATCTGGCAATTTATATCAGAAGCTATTCTTTTAGCCGGTACGGCCACAGTTTTGGCATTGGCAATATCACAAATCGCGCTGCCCTTTTTCCAGGAGCTTTCCGGAAAAGAGATCCCGGGTGCCATCTTCACCGGAATACATGTGATAGCTATTCTGATTATTGGAACTGTAGCCGTAGGACTTCTGGCGGGTTTTTATCCCGCATTCGTATTATCCGCTTTTCGCCCGGTTCAGGTCTTGAAAGGCAACTTTTCTTCATCAGGTTCAGGGGCAGCACTGCGAAAAGGATTGGTTGTTTTTCAATTTACGGCTGCAATTGTTTTGATTATCGGGACACTGGTGGTTCGAAACCAGTTGCAATACCTGCAGGAACAGCCGTTAGGATTCCAGGATCGACAACAACTTGTCCTCGATTATGGAGCCGATGCACTTGTAAATGATAACATTGATAACATAAAGCAGGAATTTGAAAGAGTGCCGGGTGTTCAGAATGTATCTGCAACCCGCAGTATACCGGGCGGCTACTTTCCACATGCTACCAGTCAGATTGAAACCGCCCAGGGAGCCATGCAGCAGATAAACCCGGGGTTATATGAGGTAGACGCTGAGTTCTTAAACCAAATTGAGGTAGAAGTTGCAGCGGGTCGCCTGTTCAGCGAAGATTATTCCACAGATGCAGAAGAAGCCTTAATCATAAATGATGTGGCCGCTGAGCAATTAGGCTACAGCGATCCTTCTGAAGTAATTGGGAAAAGATTCCAGCAATGGGGAAGGGAAGGAGAAGTGATTGGAGTGGTAAAAAATTTCAATCATGAATCCCTCCAGAATGAAATTCGTCCGCTCACATTTCGGGTTGCACCTTGGCTCAATTACGTAGTGCTTCAGGTTTCAACCGATGATATCTCAGCTACCCTTTCTGATGTTGAAGCAACGTGGAGAGAAGTTGCTCCTCACCGGCCCTTTTTGTTCAGTTTCCTGGATCAGTCCTTTGACGCCCAATATCAGACAGTTGAAAAATTTGGAGCTCTCTTCGGAATATTTACAGCCTTGGCCATATTCGTGGCCTGTTTAGGCTTATTCGGTCTTGCCGCTTATGCAGCTCAACAGCGAACGAAAGAGATCGGCGTTCGAAAAGTGTTGGGGGCGACCGTCAGAGATATCATAGCATTGCTTTCCAAAGATTTTGTAAAACTTGTGTGTATAGGGTTCGTAATTGCAATACCAATAGCATGGTACGTAATGAACCAGTGGCTGGCCGATTTTGCCTATAGGATTGACATAGGATGGAGGATTTTTGCTATCGCCGGCGCTATAGCCATACTTGTAGCATTGATAACCGTAAGCTGGCAATCCCTCCGTGCAGCATTAATGAATCCCATAAACAGTTTGAGGAGTGAATAATAACGAGCTGTCAGCAGTCAGCTATCAGCCTTCGGAAAGGAGGTACTGATAGCTGAAGACTGATAGCCAAACGCTTAAAAATGCTAAAACACACATTAAAACTCATTTATCGTAATTTTATTCGGTTTAAAAGTTCGTTTTTTATCAACCTTGTTGGGCTGTCTGTAGGGATGGCTTGTACCATATTTATACTTTTGTGGGTAATGGACGAATTGAATGTTGATCGATATCATAGCAATGTCGAAAACATTTACCAGGTGATGGAAAACCAGGAATATGCTGAAGGCTCTATTCATACAACCACCGAAACACCCGGCATTTTAGCCCCTGCATTGAAGGAAGAAATCCCTGAAATAGAGTATGCTGCAACCTACACCTGGAATGTAGATTATCTTTTTAGGCGGGGAGATAAATCATTGAAAGAAAACGGGATTTTTGCCCGGGAAGACTTGTTCAACATTCTCAGCATTCCATTAATATCCGGCAATGAAGACGAACTTTTGACCGCTCCATACTCGGTAGTTATTTCCGAGGAACTTGCTAAAAAATACTTTGGCGATGAAAGTGCTGTGGGCAAATCTATAGATATAGATGATGGCGGTACCTACACGATTACCGGAGTATTTAGCGATATTTCAGATAACTCTACGCTTCAGTTTAATTTTGTGCTTCCATTCCAAGAGTATTTACAACAAAATGAATGGGCCGCCGACTGGGCAAATAATAGTGCGCAAACGATAGTAATGCTGCGTCCGGAAGCCGATGTAAAATCTGTAGACCGTAAAATTAAACATTTTGTAAAAGAACGCAGTGAACAATCCGATACGGAGCTATTTTTATATCCGTATGCGGATTCATATTTATACGGCAGTTTTGATAATGGGGAATCTGTGGGAGGGCGTATCGCCTATGTAAGGTTATTCTCTGTTATCGCCTTTTTTATCCTCCTGATTGCCTGCATCAATTTTATGAATTTGAGTACGGCGCGGTCTTCCAGACGGGCCAAAGAGGTAGGTATTCGTAAATCCATCGGAGCTGGGCGTGGCTCTTTGATAGGCCAGTATATGGGGGAGTCCATTATTACAGCTTTTTCAGCCTTAGGATTTACTTTACTGATAGTAGAATTAGGTTTGCCCATCTTTAATGATGTAACCGAAAAAACGATTACCATTCAATATACAGACCCTTCACTGCTACTATTTTTGGGAGCTATAGCATTCATTACGGGATTGATTTCTGGTAGTTATCCTGCCCTGTATTTATCATCATTTGAGGCAGCTAAAGCCCTCAAAGGAAAAGTGAAATCTTCGAATAGAGAGGCGTTTGCCCGAAAAGGGTTGGTTGTTTTTCAATTTACGATGTCAATTATTCTTATCGTTTCAACGATTGTTATCTACAAACAGATTCAGTACTTCCAGCAAAAAAACCTGGGATACAAACAGGAAAATCTTATTGCATTTCCAATTGAAGGCAACCTGGCTGATAACTGGGAATCTTTTAGTAAACAAGTACAAACAGAACCGGGTGTTGAATCAATTTCAAGTGCTAATCATAACTTTTTAGGAAGATATACGAGCGCAGCAGATGTACATTGGCCGGGTAAGGATCCTGACGCCAACGTACTGTTTGAATTAATTTTGGTTGATTATGATCTGATCGAAACGTTTGACTTCGAATTGGCCGAAGGCCGCTCATTTTCAAGAGAATATGGCGCTGATTCAGCCCGGGTTATCGTCAATGAAGCAGCTGTAAAAGTGATGGGCATGGAACAGCCGGTCGGTAAAACTCTTGATGCCTGGTATGATGACAGTGAAATTATTGGCGTACTAAAAGATTTTAACTACCAGAATTTTCAATTCAAAGTGGAACCTATCGTCATGATTCTCAACGGAGGGGAAAGTTTCGGGACTAATTTTGGATATATGCGCTTAAACTCTAATGACATTAGCCGAACGCTGGCAAATGTGGAGAAAACGTATAAGACATTTAATCCCGATTATCCGTTCGATTACAGCTTTATGGATGAACAGTTTGCCGCCTTATATCGCAGTGAGATGAAAGTAGGGGAACTGGCCAGGTATTTTGGGATATTTGCCATATTAATTTCTTGTCTCGGACTTTTCGGTCTGTCCATTTTTATGGCTGAGCAGCGCACCAAAGAGATTGGTGTGCGTAAAGTGCTGGGTGCAACCGTGACGAATATTGTAGGGCTGATAAGTAAGGATTTTATCGTACTTGTATTGCTCGGTTTTGTATGTGCCGTTCCTATCGCCTGGTACCTGATGAACCAATGGCTGGCAGATTATGCCTACAGGATTGAAATTGGTCCCGGTGTATTTGCAATCGCGGGTGGAGTAGCACTTTTGATTGCTTTGGTAACGGTAAGCTGGCAATCCATCAAAGCAGCGCTGATGAATCCGGTGAAGAGTTTGAGGAGTGAATAATAACAAGTTATCAGCTTTCAGCCGTCAGACTTCAGTCGCTGATAGCTGATAACTGACAGCTAAAAGCTTAAAAGAATGCTAAAACACACACTAAAACTTATTTACCGTAATTTTATTCGGTTCAAAAGTTCATTCTTCATCAACCTGATTGGGCTTTCAACGGGACTCGCGTGTGCTCTTTTGATTTTTCTCTGGGTAAATGATGAATTGAGCATGGATGCATTTCATGAGAATGACAGCCGGCTTTACCAGGTGATGGAGCATCAGCAGCATACAGGGAATATTAGGGTGACTGATTCTACGCCGGGTTTGTTAGCTGAAACTCTAAAAAGTGAAATGCCCGAAGTTGAATACGCTGCCACCGCAACTCCTACCGATTGGTTTTCAGGAATAACTGTTTCTGTAGATGAGAATAGAATCAAAGCCAATGGAAAATTTGTTGGCCAGGATTTTTTCAAGATTTTCTCCTATAAGCTTATTCAGGGAGACAAAGAGCAGGTTCTCTCTGATATAAATTCTATTGTACTTTCCGAAGATCTAGCTAAAAGATTATTCGGTTCAGCCGAGAATGCAGTTGGAAAAGCCGTGGAGTGGCAGAAAGCTCAGCAGTTCCAGGTATCAGGAATTTTTGAAAATCCACCGTCAAACTCATCCGATCAGTTTGATTATGTTTTGGCCTATGATTTGTTGAAAAATATGTATGCCGGATTGATGGGATGGGAGAATTCCGGTCCTGAAACCCTGGTCTTGTTACAGGAGGGAGCGGATGTTGAGGAGTTCAATCAGAAAATAAAAAACTACATCAGCACCAAAATAGAGAACGCTGAAAACCGAACTCTGTTCACACGGCATTATTCAGATGCCTACCTCTATGGAAATTACGAAAATGGTGTTCAAACAGGCGGACGGATTGAATATGTTCGGCTTTTTTCCATCGTAGCCATCTTTATCATTTTCATTGCCTGTATCAATTTCATGAATCTGTCGACGGCAAAAGCTTCGAGAAGAATGAAAGAGGTGGGAGTTAAAAAAGCGATTGGTGCGCATCGAGGTTCTCTTATTTTTCAATATCTCGGCGAATCGTTGTTGATGGTAACACTGTCCATGATTTTATCCATCGTGATGGTGGAACTTTTCCTCCCGCAATTTAACATCATCGCCGGAAAACAGTTATCGCTTTCATTAAACAGTACTTTGATCCTTTCGCTTTGCGGTGGAACGTTGGTTACAGGGTTGATCGCCGGCAGTTATCCTGCGTTATACCTATCCGGCTTTAAGCCTATATCTGTTCTCAAAGGCAAACTCGAACGATCGACTGGTGAGATGTGGGCCCGAAAAGGCTTGGTGGTATTCCAGTTTGCAGTTTCCATTGTTCTGATTATAGCTGTGCTCGTAGTATACAAGCAGACTGCATTTGTTCAATCTAAGAACCTTGGTTATGAAAAGGAACACGTCCTCTTTTTTAATGTGGAAGGCAGAGTTGCGGAGAATCGGGAAACTTTCTTATACCAGATCGAAAATATTCCGGGAATAATGGCTGCATCCACCATTAGTGAACGGGGAGTTTTGGGAGGAGGAAATACGGTGAATGATATTCAATGGGAAGGGAAATCTCCCGCAACTGAATTTCCATTTGCACGCAGGTTCGTAAACTACGGTCTGTTAGAAATGATGGACATGAAGATGGCGGCCGGACGAAGTTTTTCCAAGGATTTCAGTGCCGAAGAGTCCAAAATCATTTTTAATGAAGCTGCAATTAATGTTATGGGACTCGACAATCCTGTTGGAAAAATTATACAGTATGAAGAAAAGAATTTTGAGCTTATCGGAGTCGTTCAAAATTTTCACTTCGAATCGCTTCATTCCAATGTCGACCCGCTTTTCTTTCTTTTAAATCCGGACCAGACTCAAAAAGTATACGCTAAAATTGCCCCCGGTATGGAGCAGGAAACCATCGAACAACTCGAAGGTTTTTACCAGGAATTTAATCCCGGTTTTACATTCTCCTACAACTTTTTAGACCAGGCTTACGAGTCACTCTATATTGCGGAAGATCGGGTGGCAACCCTCTCAAAATATTTTGCGATTATTGCCATTGTCATTTCCTGCCTCGGGCTATTTGGTCTGGCCGCTTTCACAGCCGAACGCCGCCAAAAAGAGATTGGCATCCGTAAGATTTTGGGAGCTACAGTGTATAGCGTTGTCACACTTTTGAGCCGTGATTTTTTGCTGTTGGTAGTGAGCGGATTTGTCATAGCAGTTCCAGTTGCCTGGTATTTGATGCATCAATGGCTCACGGGTTTTGCTTACCGAATTGACATCGGGTTGGGAATCTTTGGAATCGCCGGGGGAGCCGCGCTGCTGATTGCCATACTGACCGTGAGCTGGCAATCCATCAAAGCTGCGTTAATTAACCCGGTAAAGAGTTTGAGGAGTGAATGATTAACAAGCTATCAGCGATCAGCCGTCAGCTTTCAGTAAGCTGATAGCTGATGACTGACAGCTGAATGCTTACAATTATGATTAAAAACTACATCAAAATTGCCTGGCGGAATCTTGTCCGCAACAAAACCTATTCCACCATTAATGTGGTGGGTTTGAGTATTGGTATCATGTGCGGGGTGATTATTGGGATTTATATTTTAAATGAAGTGAGTTATGACAGGTTCTTCCCGCGCGCTGATCATATATATCGAGTTTTCCAGGAGCAAAACCAGGCTGGGGATTTATATCAGGTAGCCAGTACGCCTGCTCCTCTTGTAGAAAAACTGGGAACCGACTATCCAGAGGTTGAACTTGCGACTGGTTTCAGCAGGATTAACGGTGAACGTCTATTTCAATATCGGGACAAGAATTTTGAAGAAGATGGTGGTTTCCATATAGATTCCAACTTTTTTGAACTGTTTCCTCTTTCCATATCTAAAGGAAGTATTTCGGCCTTTTTTGCTTCTCCCGGTTCAATCATTATTACGCAACAAATGGCCCATAAATATTTTGCTGATGAAAATCCTATCGGAAAACGAATTACAATTAATCAACGGGAAGATGTTGTTGTTCAGGCGGTATTGGAGGATTTGCCATCAAACATCCATTTAACATTCAATTACCTGTTGCCTATGCAAAACTTGCAGGGACGCCGGGACTTTGAAAATTGGGGAATGAACTGGATGTACACATATATCGTACTGAAAGAATCGGCAAATCCGGATGCATTTGAGCAAAAAATCCGTCCTTTACTCAGTGATAATATAGATAACCCGGCCTGGCAGCCTCAGCTATATTTGCAGCCACTTACGGATATTCATTTATATTCTGACTTCGATTTTAATACGGAGTTTGCTAAAACAAGTGATCTCCAAACGATTTATTTGTTCGGAGCTATTGGGCTTATCATTATTTTTATCTCTTGTATCAATTTTGTAAACCTCAGCACTGCAAGGTCATTCGAGCGGGGTAAAGAAATAGGGGTTCGAAAAGTAATGGGAGCCAGCCGTAAACAGTTAGTTTACCAGTTGATAGGGGAGTCCATGATTTTTGCTTTTCTTTCCACTTTTATTGCTCTGGCTATTACCCAGGTATCTATTTCATATTTTGCAAGTTTAAGTGGTATTCCTCTATCGCTACATCTTCTTCCACCAGAATATTTAATACCCCTTATTCTTATCATTTTATTTTCTGTTGGAGTCTTATCAGGGCTTTATCCATCATTTTTCCTTTCTGCATTTAGTACCACTAATATTCTTAAAGGGTCGTTCAAAACTATCGAAGGACTGGGAAAGCGCCGTCTTTCATTAAGAAAAATACTGGTTGTAAGCCAGTTTGCTCTCTCGGTTATGCTGATTATTGGTGCTATCATCATCAGGCAACAGATGGATTACGTTTTGGAACGAAATGTAGGTTTTGATCAGGAGCATGTAATCTTTACACCTGTAAAAGCAGAATTAAGAAATGATGTTAGATATGAGAGTTTGAAATCAACTTTGCTACAGCAATCATCTGTTTTGCAGGTAACTCAATCTAATAGTCTGCCCATTAATCACGAGGGCTCCTATTCAGGTATTGAATGGGAAGGAATGCCTGAAGGCCGGGAAGATTTTTTGATGAATTATTTAGAAGTAGATGACTCATTCGCTGAAACGTTCGGTTTGGAAATTTCGAAAGGGAAAAATTTTCAACCTCGTAATCCGGGTGATACACTTACATATTATCTCGTGAACGAGACGGCGCTAAAAGTAATGCAATTGAAAGATCCAGTAGGAAAAAGACTGGAAGAGGGAAAAATTGTAGGTGTGGTGAAAGACTTTAATTTTCAATCGGCTTTTAAACCGATAGAGCCATTGATGCTAAGAAACTCGCCCGAGATGTTTAAAAACTTTATTTCAATAAAAATAGCTCCGGGAAATATGCAGGAAAGCCTGGCTACTATCGGGAACGTTTTTAAAGAGTTCGATCCGGAGTACCCTTTCGACTATCATTTTATGGATGAAAGTATTGAGGCACTGTATAACCAGCAGATTACAATGGGTAAACTGATTGACATATTTGCAGCTCTGGCAATACTTATATCTTGTCTCGGATTATTTGGATTGAGCACTTTTACGTCCACCCAACGTATAAAAGAAATCGGCATTCGTAAGGTTTTAGGCGCAACTATATCGGATATAGTGAATTTGCTAAGCAAAGATTTTTTGATCCTTATTGTCACAGGCTTTCTCATCGCGGTACCTGTTGCATGGTACGTAATGAACCAATGGCTGACCGACTTTGCCTATAGAATAGAATTCAGTATGGAAGTTTTCTTCCAGGCGGGGATAATAGCTGTGTTGATAGGGCTTCTCACAGTTAGTTATCATTCTATCAAAACTGCGATGATAAATCCCGCCGAAAGTTTGAGGAGTGAATAAACTGGTTCGTAGTTGGTGGTTCGTTGTCAGTTGGAAGCAACTATCCTGAACTACAGACAACTGACAACCTACAACAGACAAAGAAATGCTAAAAAACTACATCAAAATTGCTGTTAGAAATCTTTGGAAGAAAAAGTTCTATTCGCTGATCAATGTGTTGGGATTAGCTGTCGGGATTTTTTGCTGTATTTTCATTTTTTTGTATGTGCAGGATGAACTGAGCTACGACAAATTTAATACCCATTCTGACCGGATTTACCGGGTAGCTTCCGATATCACATTTGGAGGAAATCATTTTGAGTTGGCAACAGCACCGGCTCCGATGGCCTATACATTGAAAGATGATTTTCCTGAAGTTAGAGAAGTCACTCGCTTCAATAATCAGGGAGATTATTTAGTCAGATATAAAGAGCAGGTTTTTAAGGAAGACAATGTTGTATTTGCCGATTCCACCATTTTCAAAGTGTTAACATTTCAGTTTATTGAAGGAGATCCCAACACGGCGCTGACCGCTCCACATTCGGTCGTCATCACTCAAACAGCAGCCGAAAAATATTTTGGCAGCGAAGATCCCATAGGGAAAACGCTCCGGTTTGATAATTCTTCAGATATGACGGTTACCGGAGTTGTAAAAGATCTACCTCAAAATTCTCATTTTCATTTTCCTATCTATGTTTCCATGTCCACCTTTGCCGACAGCAAAAACACATGGTGGCTAAGTAACAACTACAATACATATTTGCTGCTTGCTGAAGGCACCGATGCAGCTGAATTCGAGCAAAAGCTGAATAATCATGTTTTAAAAAATTATGTGCTGCCTCAGGCTTTACAACTTCTAAATGTTACTGAAGAAGATATCGCTTCTTCAGGTACGGATATTCACTATTACCTGCAGTCCCTTACCGACATTCATTTGCATTCCAATCTGACGGTAGAATTGGGTGTAAACGGAAGTATCCAATACGTTTACATATTCTCTGCCATCGCGATTTTTGTTCTTTTGATTGCCTGCATCAATTTTATGAACCTTTCAACGGCTCGTTCGGCGGGTCGTGCTCGCGAAGTTGGGGTTCGTAAAGTTCTGGGATCGGGAAAGAGCAGCCTTATAGGACAATTTCTTTTTGAGTCGGTGCTACTCAGTATGATTGCTTTTTTGATCGCGATGGCCGGCGTGCAAATAGCCATGCCGTATTTTAATGAATTGTCCGGAAAAAGCTTCGATCCTGCACTTTTCACCAATCCGGAATTGATGATTTTTCTGATCGCATCATCACTGATGATTGGTCTGCTGGCCGGTATTTATCCTGCGTTTTTCCTCTCTTCCTTTCAGCCGGTTAAAGTTTTAAAGGGAAGTGTATCGCAGGGAGCCAAAAGCAAAAAACTCCGAAGCGGCCTGGTAGTTACTCAATTTGCAATCTCAATCATCCTGATTATTGGGACCGTTGTTATTTACCAGCAGCTTCAGTTTGTACAACAGAAAAACCCCGGTTATGAAAAAAGCCAGGTGTTAATTGTTGAAAATGCATACGGTCTGGAACAAAATTTGCCGGTCTTTAAGGAAAATATGAAACGTCTTCCGCAGGTGGAGAATGTAACCATTAGCAGTTTTTTGCCCGTTCCGTCGTCGCGAACAGACACACCTTTCTATACAGGTTCTCAAATGACGAACGAGAATAGTGTTTCTATGCAAATCTGGAATGTGGATTACGACTACATCCCCACTCTGAAAATGGAAATGGCTGACGGACGAAATTTTAGCCGGGATATGGGAACCGATTCATCGGCTATTGTGATCAATCAAAAAGCGGCAGATTTATTTGGATTTGAAAATCCCATTGGGGAAGAAATACGCACATTAAATGAGTTTGGAGAAGATGAGGGGTATACGGCCTATCACGTGATAGGCGTAGTTGAGGATTTTCATTTTGAATCAATGCATCAAAATATCGGTGCTCTGGGACTTCGCTTGGGCCGAAGTAGCGGACTTGCGGCGATCCGGTTTGATGCAGCCGGCGCATCAGAAATTATACAGACGGCAAGAAGAGAATGGGATAAACTGGCTCCGGATCAGCCTTTCAGCTATACCTTTATGAACAGCAGTTTCGAATCAATGTATCGCGCTGAACAACGGATGGGAACGATCATGACGATATTTTCTGCACTGGCCATTTTTGTTGCATGCCTGGGATTATTTGCCATGGCAGCTTTCAGTGCCGAGCAGCGAACCAAGGAAATTGGTGTGCGAAAAGTACTGGGCGCGACTGTAACCGATATTGTGTCTTTACTTTCCAAAGACTACATACTTTTGGTGCTGATTGGATTTGCAATTGCTGTGCCCATAGCCTGGTATACAATGAGCGGATGGCTTAAGGATTTCGCCTACAGAATTGATATCAACATCTGGATGTTTATCGGAGCCGGTGCTGTAACATTGGTGATTGCTTTGCTAACTGTAAGTTGGCAATCCATCAAAGCAGCGTTAATGAATCCCGTGAAAAGCTTGAGAAACGAATGATATCAAACGCACAGTATTCAGTTATGAGCATTTTCGGAGAGGGGTGAGACTGATAGAAAACTGTAAATAATTACAGGGAATTCTTTTGACTGCCGGTCAAAAAAGCCAAGTTACCTCTTGTCATTCATTTGCGGATTTGCGTACTTAAGTTTATAAAAAAGATCCTTCCTCCAGGCAACATGATAGAGAACTACGCGAAGATTGCTTTTCGTAACTTCAGGAAGCGAATTGGCTATACATTTATCAACGTAGCAGGCTTGGCAATAGGGGTAGCTTGCTGTCTTCTTATTAGTATTTACGTACTAAATGAGTTGAGTTATGATCGTTTTATTGACGATTCTGATCGTATTTATCGTATTACCCAGATTCCCACCTCATCGAGTGACCAGCTTCCGGCAGCAAGCAGCCCTTTCCGAACAGGACCTTTTTTAAAAGCGGAATACCCTCATTTGGTGCAGCAGCAGGTGCGTTTGTTTGATACACAAGATGCCGCCCACACCTTTCTGAGCAGAGCGGATGATATCTCTTTCAGAACACCTGATTTCTTTTTTACTGATTCTACTTTCTTTGATGTTTTCAGTATCGATTTGATTCGTGGAAATCCGGAGAATGTATTGGACGCACCGCTATCCCTGGTCATATCAGAAGCACTGGCCACTACTTTATATCCGGATAGCGATCCGATAGGGAAAACACTTCGCTATAAGGGAATTTCATCAATGGAAATGATGATTACCGGTGTAATGAAAAACTGGCCGGAGGAGTCACACATTTCGCCGAATATGCTTGCTTCTTTTACAAGCCTCGATATCCTCTATTCACAAAATCCTGATTATGAAGATAACTGGTGGTGGAATCCTATTTGGACGTATATCAAGCTTAACGAAGATGTTACGGCATCAGAATTGGAGGATCAACTACCGGCGTTTGCTGATAAATATTATTACCCCAACCGGCCAGAAGGGGAGACGGTAAGGCTTGAATTGCAACCCATTACGGAAATTCATCTCTACTCGAACCTCGACAATGAAATTGATGCGAACGGTTCTGTTTTTTCCATTTACCTTTTTTCCGCAGTAGCCGTTCTTATCCTGATTATTGCTTGTGTGAATTTTATGAATCTTGCTACAGCCCGATCAAGCGAACGGGCACGAGAAGTGGGGATGCGCAAAGCTTTGGGTGCCGATCGTGGCCAGCTTTTTTTGCAGTTTATGGGAGAATCTATCCTGGTGAGTTTTCTGGCTGTTCTGATTGCGGTTTTCCTGGTGTATCTGACGCTTCCCTTTTTCAATAATTTCATCGGGAAAGATCTGGCTCTCCACCTCTTTGATAATCTGTTTTTCTTCTCTTTACTGTCTGTGATTGTTGTTGGAGTTGGATTTTTTGCGGGGATTTACCCGTCCATGTTTTTATCCGGCCTGAAACCCACAAGAGTTTTAAAAGGGGATGCTTCGCTCGACTCAAAAGGAGCTTTCTTCAGAAAAAGTTTAGTTACTTTTCAGTTTTGTCTCTCTATCATTCTCATTATTGGTTCCATTGTGGTGTACCTGCAACTTCAGCACATGCAAACCAGGGATCTCGGTTTTGAAAAAGAGAGAATTATTATCCTTCCAATGAGTCAAAATCTGATTGCCTGGGAGTACGATCAGTTTAAAGAGAGAGCGTTGCAAAACCCCAATATTCTGGCAGTTACGGGGATAAGTCACGTTCTGGGGGAAAGAGATGGAGAAAGCTGGAAGATTTATCCTGCAAACATCTCACAGGGCGAAGAAAAATCAACTCTTACACTCCACGTAAATCACGATTTTGTTGAAACCTTTGGAATTGATGTGATCGCAGGCCGTGATTTTTCTGAAGAGTTCACAACGGACAATGAGCAGGCTGTCCTGATTAACCGTCAAATGGTTGAGGTGCTTGGAGTTGAGACACCTGAAGATGCCCTCGGTGAACTTTTTTATTACGACGATAGTAACGATGAACGTCATACATTATCCGTAGTGGGGGTGGTAGAAAATTTTAACTTCACAACGATAAAGCAGGAAGTAAAACCCCTCGTGATACGGCTTTCCAGCGGCACAATGCCGATACTCAGAACCCTTGATCATGCCGCCGTGAAAGTGGCGCCAGGCGGTATGGCTCATGCTATTGATTATTTGGAAACTGTCTGGTACGAAATTAACTGGGTGGATCCCTTTGAATTCTCGTTCCAGGATGAGGAATTGGCAAAAGTCTATGCTTCTGAAATGACCCTGGGGAAAGTTACGGGTGCATTCACGCTTCTTTGCATTTTGGTTGCTTGTCTTGGCCTTTTCGGACTTGCATCATTTACAGCCTCAAAACGAACCAAGGAGATTGGTATCCGGAAAACTCTGGGAGCCACACTTGGTGGAATTTTAATTTTACTGTCAAAAGAGTACATCAAACTTATTTTGCTCGCTAACATTATTGCCTGGCCATTTGTATACCTGCTGATCAACCGCTGGCTCCAGGATTTTCCTTACCGCATAGAAATGGGATGGAACCTCATCATGGTATTTGCGGCAACCGGAATTCTCAGTGTCATTATTTGTCTTGTAACGGTTAGCTACCAATCCTTTAAAGCTGGCAGAATGAATCCCGTAGACAGTCTGAGGAGTGAATAAAAAAACTGTACATCCAATCTAAAAGATACCTGGGATTGAATTCGGATGAACGGCGCCGCGTACACATAAATTGCTCTGCTACTAACCATTCTATGGACATGAAACAAGTATGTCATGGCAGTTTTGGTTTTTCTGAATGCCAATTTTTGAAAGGAGGTGCCATGTTTTTAAAAGTACCCTTCCTCGTAATATTTATGATATTGAAGAGATACGAACACTGTCCGAATCCGAACACCCGATGTTTAAATACGTACAGAGATTTCAATAAGTAGCTTTGTTTTAAAGCTTGTGACCCATTTTCAACAAATTGGTACGATAGTTGATAAACATAACATGTAGCAGTGGCAGATCGAAGAACATTGAGTTTACCGTTCTCAATGATTACCAACAAAAGCTGTCAGTATTCAGTTACCAGAGTGCATACTGGTAGCTGATGTCTGGCAGCTGATATCAAACAGCAGAGAACTAAAAATATATGATCAAAAATTACATAAAAATTGCACTCAGAAATCTCAAAAAAAACCCGGGGTATTCGTTTATCAATATTTTTGGGTTGGCTCTGGGAATGGGAATCTGTATTCTCATTTTACTTTATGTTCAGCATGAACTGAGTTATGATAAGTATCATGAAAATTCAGACCGGATTGTGCGGGCTACCCGTGCCTGGTTCAATCAAGATGGCGAGGTTAGTCTTCATCTTGGTCATGCCGCTCCTCCGTTTGGGCCACTTTTGGAACAGGATTTTGAAGGAACCATTCAGGAAATGGTTCGTTTTTTTGAAGTCAGTCCACTGCTGAGATATGAAGAGAACTCCTTTGTTGAAGACCATTTTTTCTTCACGGATGCGGATGTATTTAATATGTTTTCCTGGGATATGATTGAGGGGGATCCCGAAACAGCACTCACGTATCCCGACGGAATTGTTCTTACCGAAAGTATGGCTGAGAAATATTTTGGTGAGGAAGATCCAATGGGGAAAGCGCTTGAGGCAGAAATAGGAGGAACGAATTTGCAGTTTCAGGTTCGGGGAATTATGGAGGATATTCCCGAGAATTCTCATTTCCAGTTTGATTTTTTGGCGTCTATGGAGCCAGTCATCCAGTTTTATGGTGGGCAAGAAGCATTCATGGAAAACTACGGTAGTAATAATTTCGCTACCTATCTGCTTCTGCCTGAAGGATATGACTATCAGAAGTTACAGCTTCAAATTCCTGCATTTATAGATCGGCATCTTAGTACCGATGAAACTTATTTAGGGCCAGATGGCAAGCCGGTCACAGCGTCCGATGGCACTATGCTATTCCTGCAGCCACTTACCGATATTCATCTCCATTCAAATCTGGACTCTGAAATTGAAGCCAACAGCCGCATCGAATATGTGTATATCTATAGTGCGATTGCTCTTTTTATTCTGATTATTGCATGCATCAATTTTATGAATTTGAGTACGGCCCGGTCAGTCAAACGAGCAGTGGAAGTGGGGCTCCGAAAAGTGATTGGTGCAAATCGATGGTCACTGGTTCGGCAGTTTATAGGTGAATCTGTGGTGATGGCCTTACTTTCCTTGCTTTTTGCCATTCTGATCGTTGAGCTGATGCTTCCAGTCGTTAACGATTTTATTAATCTCAACCTGAGGTTAAATCTTCTTCAGAACTACGCTCAACTTTTGTGGCTTTTGGCAATTGTATTTTTTGTGGGTTTGGTTGCGGGCAGTTATCCAGCGTTTTTCCTTTCCGGATTTCAACCGGCTTCTGTGTTGAAGGGATCATTCAAAGCCGGGAAAATCCATGAGCGATTTCGGTCGGTGTTGGTTGTTACACAATTCGCTATTTCCATTGCATTAATCTCTTGTATGATCATTGTGTACACCCAGCTCGATTTTATGCGAACGAAGGACCTTGGCTTTGATAAAGAAAATATCGTTGTATTGCCGGTCAGTGAACAGATCACATCAAATTATGAGAATATTCGGGAAAGGCTTTTGGGACATCCGGGGGTGTTAAATGTGTCACTCGCCAGCCGGGTTCCATCCGGTCGGCTATTGGACTCGCAAGGCACACAGGCAGAAGTAAATGGCGAATTGCAGAATATCAATTTTCGAATCGCCGAAATTCATATTGGTCACGATTATCTGCAAACGTTTGATATTACCCTTCTTGCCGGCCGAAATTTTAATATCAATCTTGCCAGTGATTCAACCGAAGCGTTTATCCTGAATGAAACTGCTATTGAAACCATCGGCTGGAATTCACCCGAAGAAGCCATTGATAAGCAATTTTTGTATGGTAACCGGAGGGGTCGGGTCATTGGTGTGGTGAATGATTTCAATTTTGAATCACTACACCAGTCTATCGCCCCCATGGTATTTTTGATACCTGATGAGCTCATCAACAACGTATCCATAAAAATCAGGGATAACTCGCGTGAAGAAGTTCTCAGTTTTCTCGAAGAGCAGTGGGCTACGCTCCGTCCCGGCTATCCGTTCACTTACTTTTTTGTGCAGGATAGTTTCGATGAGCAGTACAATTCAGAAGAGAGACTGGGCACGTTATTTGGTTTCTTTTCGATGATTGCGATCATCATTGCTGCATTGGGTTTATTCGGTCTTGCATCATTTACGGCACAACAGAGAATTAAAGAGATTGGCATTCGAAAAGTACTCGGAGCCAAAGTTTCACAAATTGTCTGGCTGCTTTCCACCCGGTTTACACTACTGGTGATATTGGCCATTGCCATCGCTACGCCAATAGCCTGGTATTCCATGGCTCAATGGCTGGACACATTCGCATACCAAATTGATATGCCGGTTTGGTCGTTCATCATCGCCGGCGGTTCAGCGATTCTTATTGCATGGCTGACGATCAGTTATCAATCGATCAAAGCCGCCATTGTAAATCCTGTAAACAGCTTGAGGAGTGAATGAATTTAGTTGATTGTAGGTGGTTCGTTGTCAGTTGCAGACGTGCCACAGATAACTACAAATAACTGACAACAAACAACACACAAAATGTTCAAAAACTACATCAAAACAGCGTGGCGTAATCTTGTAAAAAACAAGACGCACTCCTTTATTAATATTACGGGGCTTTCTGTAGGAATAGCTGTAGCCATTTTGATAGGTCTTTGGATTTGGAATAAAATCAGTTACGACAAGTACAATAAAAACTATGGCTGCATAGCCCAGGTTCTGCAAAATCAGACCCTTAATGATAATATTGCAACTTGGGGAGGCGTACCGTATCCATTGGCAGAAGAACTTCGCAAAGAGTACGGAAGCAATTTTAAACATGTGATATTGTCTTCCGGTGCGTACGATCAGATCATTAAGACCAATGAAAAAGCAATATCAAAAAGAGGAGCATATATGGAACCGGGTGCTCCGGATATGCTTGATCTTCAAATATTAGAAGGAGCAAATTCAGGATTAACAGATCCTACTTCTGTTTTGATTTCCAAGTCTGCTGCAGAAGCGATATTTGGTGATGCCAATCCTTTGGACAAAATTATTGAGATTGAGGGAAAAGTAACAGCAAGCATTTCAGGGATTTACAAGGATATTCCCAACAATTCTGCATTTGCAGGCATCGATTTTATTGGTCCCTGGCAGCTCAAACTTGCCATAGACAAATGGATTGAAGAGATGGACGACCCGTGGGGAAATAATTCATTCCAGGTTTTTGTACAGCTTGCCGAAAATGTTGATTTGGCGAATGTCTCATCACAGATAGCGGATGTCAAGTCAAACAATATTCGCAGAGAACAATTATCCAGCAACCCCCGGCTTTTTCTGCAACCGATGAGTAAATGGCATTTGTATTCCGAATTTAAAGGAGGAATAAATACCGGCGGACGAATTACATTTGTTTGGTTATTTGGGATGATTGGCGTGTTTATCCTGTTACTGGCGTGCATCAATTTTATGAATTTGTCTACCGCTAAAAGTGAAAGACGAGCCAGGGAAGTAGGAGTTAGAAAGGCTATCGGATCTCTTAAAACACAATTGATTCATCAATTTTTAATTGAATCATTCCTGGTTGTTTTCCTCGCGTTGATTTTATCACTCTTATTTGCCGAGATATCTCTTCCATTTTTTAACAGTTTAGCAGATAAACAACTATCTGTTCCCTGGAGCAATATTTTCTTTTGGTTGATGATGGTGGGATCTGCCTTGTTCCTGGGGCTGATTGCAGGCAGTTATCCATCTTTCTATTTATCAGAACTTAATACGGTTAAAATATTAAAAGGGAGCTTTCGGACAGGACGATTCGCCTCAATTCCGAGAAAGCTGTTGGTTGTTGTACAGTTCACTGTTTCTGTGATTTTAATCATCGCTACTCTCATTGTTTTTCGCCAGATTCAATTCGCTGAAAATCGTCCGCTGGGTTACAATCATGCCGGATTGATATCGGTTACAATGCATTCAGCAGATATTCATAATCATTTTGATACGGTACGAAATACATTAAAAAATTCGGGAGCGATTACGGAAATGGCGGAATCTGCCAATCCGCTCACACAGGTTTGGCGGACAAATGGTGGTTTTTATTGGGAGGGAAAAGAAGCCAATCAAACCGTAATGTTTCCTACATGTGGGGTTTCTTATGAATACGGAAAAACCATTGGCTGGGAAATTAAAGAGGGACGAGATTTTTCAAAAGATTTTCCATCAGATTCGTCGGCGTTTATTCTGAATGAAACCGCGGTGAAATACATGGGCTTGGAAGATCCCGTTGGAAAAACCATCAGGTGGAGTGATGGGGTGGCGTTCAAGGTGATCGGAGTTGTGAAAGATATGATTATGGAATCACCTTATGCATCGATCCGGCCCACTTTTTACTTCCTCAACAGAAATGTACCTCCCATCGTAAATCTCCGATTAAATCCATCGGTTAGTGCAGGTACAGCGTTGGATACTATAAAAAAAATATTTGAAGAGTTCAGTCCGGGTCAGCCATTCGAGTATCAATTTGTGGATACTGAATACGCCCAAAAATTTTCGGACGAAAAGAGGTTAGGTAATCTTGCTACGATTTTCGCCGTATTAGCCATTTTTATTTCGTGTTTGGGACTGTTCGGACTCACCACTTTCGTTGCGGAACAGCGTACAAAAGAGATCGGTGTGCGGAAAGTTTTAGGCGCATCGAACCTTGCTCTTTGGAGATTGTTATCAGGCGAGTTCATCATGCTGGTAATTATTTCGTTATTCATCGCTACGCCGGTTGCTTATTATCTGATGCACCAATGGTTACAGAATTACCAATATAGCACGAATTTATCGTGGCAAATATTTGCAGCAACAGGGATTGGGTTGTTACTGATTACGTTTTTAACGATCAGTTTTCAATTAATAAAAGTAGCACTTATGAATCCCGTAAAAAGTTTGCGGAGTGAATGAATTTAGTTAGTGGTTGGTGGATCGTTGTCAGTTGTAGACGTGCCACAGATAGCTACGAACAACTGACAACAAACAACACATAAAATGCTCAAAAACTACTTCAAAATTGCCTTCAGAAACCTGTTTAAACACAAGGTGTACTCTTTTATCAACATCTTTGGCCTGGCGGTTGGAATTGCTTGCTGTTTGTTGATTGGGTTGTATGTTCAAAATGAGTGGAGTTATGACAGTTTCCATTCAAAATCCGATCGTATTTATCGGGCTTGGTCTCACGAGGATTATGGAAATGATGAAATTTATTTTAATTCGACTACTCCTATCATTCTTGCCTCAACTCTTGAAAATAATATTCCCGAGGTAGAAGCCACCAGCCGATTCAGCAATCTTACAAACCTTGTAAAACGTCCCGATCAGGATGAATCAACATCAGAAACGATTTCTATGGTGGATCCTACGTTTTTTAAGATGTTTGATTTTTCTCTCATACAAGGAAATCCTGATGTCGTTTTTCAAAACCCTGGTTCTATTATTCTCACCCAAGAAACAGCAGATCGATATTTTGGGAATCAAAATCCGCTTCAACAAGTATTGAGCATACAGATTGGGGAAGGATTCGAGGATTTTCTTGTCACAGGAGTTGTTGAAGATCCTCCGGTTAATTCCAGTATCCAGTTTAATGCGCTGATTCCCTATTCAAACAGCCCTAAAATTTTTAGTGAAGGCGCACATGTAAGTTGGTTTAATGTCTCTCCGGAAACGTATGTTCTGTTGGAGGAAAATTCAACGGCCGAACAATTAGAGTCTAAGTTGGCCTCTATGATGGTCACTGTTTTGGGCGAGCGTTATGGCGACGAGTTTAATCCCGGAGATTTAGTCTACACCGTTGGACTTCAGCCAATTACTGATATTCATTTGAATACGGATATTCCCGTGGGCATTGCTCCTGTCAGCGATCCTACCTATTCCTATATTCTTGGAGCGATTGCCATTCTTGTACTCCTCATTGCTTGTGTGAATTTTATGACGTTGTCTTTGAGCCGTTCAACTTCACGAGCTAAGGAGGTTGGAATCCGAAAAACAATCGGAGCCGAGCGGACTCATCTGATGTACCAGTTTTGGGGTGAAGCTTTCCTGATGACGACCATTGCTCTCGGTATTGGAATATTTATTGCTGAATTACTTTTACCGAGTTTTAACGCATTGTCTGGCACCGAATTGAAAATGGTATTTAGTTTTAATCTTTTCCTTGTACTGCTGGGTACAGCATTTTTTATCAGCTTTATTTCGGGAAGTTATCCGGCCTTAATTTTATCCGGATTTAAACCTGTACAGATTTTTAAAGGACAAGTAAAAGTGGCCGGTGACAAAAACCTTTTTCGCCAGTCGATGGTGGTATTTCAATTTACTCTCTCCATCGCACTCATTGCCGGCACTTTGATTATCGGAAACCAGCTTGATTACATGAGATCAAAAGACTTGGGTTATCAAAAAGACCAAGTTGTTGTTTTAAATACCGATATGAATGCAGGGCCGGGAAATCCACTTTCAAATGTACTTGGGGAGGCAGGCCAATTGAAAGATCGCCTAGAATCTGAACTATCCGGTTCTTCAGAGATTTCGCAAATCAGCATGTCATCATTTACACCTGTTCAGGCGGGAGGATGGATCGGCGCGGATTACAAAGAATCCAATGATCGAAAACGTGAGTTCCATTTTAATATCGTGGACCACGATTTTGTTGAGGCGTACGGAATTCAAATTGTAAATGGGCGTGATTTTTCGGAAGAAAATCCATCCGATCAGCGCCGCGCTATTCTCGTCAACCAGGCATTGGTGGATGATTACGGCTGGGAAAATCCAATTGGAATGCGGTTGCCGGGCCCCAACTTTGAAGAACATGAAATTATAGGTGTCGTTGAAAATTTCAATTATGAATCGCTTCATACAGCGGTGGAGCCATTGGTTTTAACCATCAATCCAGGGTTAATATTCAGCGGAATTGATAATGTAAACTTCTCTGCATCTCCCACTCCGCGCATTTCTGTTCAGTTTTCTTCGCAGGATCTTCCAGCGCTTATGGACAAGATCGAGGAGAGCTGGGCAACCGTAGCTAGTGGAACTCCATTTAATTATACATTTGTAGATCAGGCGGTTGATAATCAATACCGACAGGAGCAGAGGCTTAGCCAAATTGTTTTGTTTGGTTCTGTACTTGCGATCGTTATTGCCTGTTTGGGATTATTCGGATTGGCTTCTCTGATGATTGTGCGGCGAACAAAAGAGATTGGCGTTCGTAAAGTGCTGGGAGCTTCATCCTCCAACATTGTATTACTGGTGAATAAAGAATTCACAAACCTCGTTGGAATTGCATTCCTGATTGCCGTACCTATCGTATGGTATGTCATGAGCAGATGGCTACAAAATTTTGCGTACAGAATTGATATTGGAATTGGTATAATACTATTAGCCGGTATTTCAGCGCTTACTATTGCGTGGCTGACGGTGAGTTATCAATCCATCAAAGCAACACTGGTAAATCCCGTGGAAAGTTTAAGGAGTGAATGATTACCAGCTCTCAGCCGTCAGCTTTCAGTAAAGATTGGTTGATAGCTTAAAAACTTATGATTCTACTAAATAAAATTTATATGTGCCAAACTTCGATTAAGCACTATAAACTAACAGGTCGCTATCAGAAGTGAATAATAATAAGTCGTCAATACTTAGCTGTCAGTCATCAGAGTGGTGAAACTGAAAGCTGATAGCTGACGACTGACAGCTTAAAAAACTATGATCCAACTAAATAACATCTACAAATACATCGACAAACGGTTCCAGCGAACCTTCATTTTGAAAGATATTAACCTGGAAATCAAGGAAGGCGAATTTATAACGATTATGGGACCCAGTGGTGCAGGGAAATCAACCCTGTTAAACATTCTTGGTTTTTTGGATGATGCTTCTGAAGGAGAATATCTTTTTCTGGGTGATCCGGTTCATAACCTCAACGAGAAACGAAAATCGGACTATCATAAATCGCATATCGGGTTTGTCTTTCAAGCCTATCATCTGATTGACGAATTGACCGTATACGAAAATATCGAGATGCCACTGCTCTATCGAAAAGTGAAATCCAAACAGCGGAAGGCAATGGTGGCCGAAATGCTGGACCGGTTTAACATTGTGGCGAAAAAAGATCTTTTTCCGCCACAGCTCTCAGGTGGACAACAACAAGTTGTGGGAGTGGCGAGAGCCATTATTGGCAGTCCAAAATTGTTGCTGGCTGATGAACCAACCGGAAACCTTCACTCTGAACAGAGCGAACAGATCATGGAAATGTTTACGAAACTAAACGAGGAAGGTGTAACCATTGTGCAGGTAACTCATTCGGAAAAAATGGCGGCTTACAGCAAACGCATCATAAGGCTTAAAGACGGAGCACTGGTCGAAAAAGATCCTTACCACGCAGAGTAGATATCTTGCAATTATTTCGAATGAAAACTTCATTCCCTGTTTGATATCCGTTACATTCATTTTTCTGCTAAAAAAGTGACAGATTGATTTAGATAATGAGTTTCTTTTCAAATTTGTTTTCGAAGAAGGAAAAAGTTGCAGAGCAATCACCGGACCTCGATATCAAAACCATCGTTTCAACAATCGAGCAGAGAGAGAAAGATGGTCAAGTGCCGCTTGGAAAAAAAATTGCTGCATTTGATTATAACGGATTGGAAATCCGGTTCGACCGTGATATTACACACAACGGGCGAATCTGCATTTTTGAAGGGGAAGAGCGTCTGTTCAGCTTTACCGTTTTTGCGAAAGAGGGCGAATACGATATCTTACAAGATGCCTTTCAATCTGTGAATACTTTTTTAAAAAGCGATCAGATGATTTCGAATTTACCCGATAACGAAACGCTTAAAGGCTTTTATCACCGCCATTAAATTTATTTTCATGTATAGAATTTTTACGCTTTCCATCTTTTTTCTGGTAGCCTTATCCACTTCACTTTTTGCCCAGTCACAGGCTGTGAAAGTTGCACAGGAATACAGGGACGATAACGCGCATTCGATTCTTGAGAATTATCTGGAATTTTTGAGCATTCCGAATGTGGCGTCTGATATTGAGAATATCCACAAAAATGCTGAGTGGATCATGAATGCGTTTGAAGAACGGGGTGCCGAAATGGAACTCTTAACACTGCCCGGGCAGCCGGATGTTCCTCCCGTTATCTATGGAGAACTGAATACACCCGGAGCCGAACGAACACTGATTTTATATGTTCATTATGACGGCCAGCCTGCTGATCCGAACAACTGGACGCATGCCCCGTGGAAACCGACTTTGTACTCTGCTTCCATGGAAGATAAGGGAGAACCGATTGAGTTTCCTGAAGCCGATGAATCCATCAACCCGGAATGGAGAATTTATGGGCGATCTGCATCCGATGATAAAGCGCCATTTGCAGCAATGTTGTCAACATTGGATGCATTCCAGGAAAATGATATTGAACTCACATCAAACCTGAAATTCTTCTTTGATGGGGAAGAGGAAAACGGCTCGCCCCACGTTCGACAAATTTTGGAGCGATATAAGGAAAAACTGGATGGCGATCTCTGGCTCTTTTTTGATGGGCCAATGCATCAGAGCGGAAGGCCTCAGGTTGTATTTGGTGTACGGGGTGTGACGGGAATGGAAGTAACTGTGTACGGGCCATCGCGTCCGTTGCATAGTGGCCATTATGGAGGTTGGTCGCCCGTTCCCGGACAGATGCTTGCCGAATTACTCGCCAGTATGAAAAAGGAGACCGGTGAAATTTTAATTGATGGATTTAACGACAGCACAGCACCTATCACACAGGCCGATAAAGAAGCGTTTGCCACACTGCCGGATGTGGATGATGAAATTATGGAAGACCTTGGATTAACATGGACAGAGAACGAAGGACGGTCGCTCATCGAAAGTTACATGTATCCCACATTGACAATTCGTGGACTTTCGAGTGGAAATACCGGCGAACTGGCGAGAAATGTAATCCCAACCACGGCTACAGCAACACTTGGAATTCGTCTGGCAAAAGGAAATAATCCCGAGGATATGAAAGACAAAGTGGAAGCTCATATCAGAAAGCAGGGATATTATATTGTTCGGGATGATCCGGATATGGAAACCCGTCTTCAGCATCAAAAAATAGCCAAGGTAACACGTGGCGGCGGATATCCGGCTATGCGAACGTCTGTTGAGAATCCCATGACACAGCAGGTTGTCGATGCCCTCAAAAAAGCCACTTCAGATGATTTGATTCTGTACCCAACGATGGGAGGAACGCTGCCGCTGTACCATTTTGAACAAATCATGCAAAAGCCGATTGTCATCGTTCCGATTGCCAATCATGACAACAATCAGCATGCTCCGGATGAGAATATTCGCATCGGAAATATCTGGTACGGAATCGATATCTATTTTTCTATTTTCACGATGGATTAAAAAGAATCAGAGCGCATAATCAGAAGAATTATTTGTATTTTTGACGTGTATGGAAGGCATTTGATTTCTAATTCATAAAGCCAACCCCTAATCACAACAATCAAGGTTTCAATCACCGGATATGGACCTGAAGGCTGTACTCTCCTGGATCAGGAATAAATTTACCATTCTTATCTGGATCTCAGATTATACAAAAGATGAGTTTACGGCCGACACCAAAGCGGGATTAACCATTGGGGTAATTGTGATCCCGCAAGTGATGGCTTACGCGGTTATTGCCGGTTTATCGCCCATATACGGGTTATACGGTTCGCTTATCCCACTTCTTATTTATCCGTTATTTGGAACCTCAAGACATCTGTCTCTGGGAGTTGTAGCTACCGACATGATTATTATTGTTTCAGGCGCAAGCAATATAGCGGAACCGGGTACAAGCGGATACGTTTCTGTTGTGATTTTGCTTACCATGTTTGCAGGATTGGTTCACATTGCTCTTTCATTACTGCGGATGGGTTTTTTGGTGAACCTGCTGTCAAAGCCCGTAATTTTTGGTTTTACGGCAGCGGCACCATTGATCATTGGTTTCAGTCAGTTGGGGAATATTCTCGGGATCGACACTGAGAACTCCCAATATGTAGGAATTTTACTAATCGATTTAATCGAAAAGATCGAATCCGTAAATATTGTTGCGTTAGCCATCGGGCTTACCGGTTTCCTGATGCTGTATCTCCTAAAAAAATGGAAACCGATGTTTCCCAGGGCATTGGTTTTGCTGGTTAGCAGCGGACTCGTAGTTTGGGGATTTAAGCTTCAACTATACAATCTGGATTTGATTGGTCCGATACCTTCAGGGCTTCCTTCCTTTGAATTTCCGGATATTTCTCTTGAGAATTTCCGCAGACTCATCCCAACGGTAACAACACTCGTTGTAGTACAGTTGATGACAGTTATTTCACTGGGTAAAACATATGCCAGCAAGTACAAATATCCCATCAATCCAAACCGGGAGTTTTTTGCGATAGGTGCGGCAAATTTTGTGGGCAGCTTTTTTCAAAGTCCGCCGATTTCCGGGAGTTTTTCACGGACCGTGGTTAGTGAGCAGGCGGGAACGAAAACAACCCTGTCGAATGTGGTTTGTGCTGCGGTCATTTGCCTTACACTTCTGTTTTTAACGCCGCTATTCTATTACATCCCGATTGCGGCGCTTTCTTCTATTATTATCCTGGCTGTGCTATCACTGATTGATATTGACGAGCTGAAGTATTTCTTCAGAACCAAACCGGAAGATGGGTATATCGCTATTTTTACTTTTTTCAGTGTGCTTTTTATCGGTATTCAGGAGGGGATCTTGTTAGGTATCGGCGGATCGTTGCTTATGGTGCTCTATCGTTCCAGCCGTCCTAATCTTGCTGTACTTGGCCATGTAGGAGGGACACGTACGTATCGTGATCTGTCCCGAAACCCAAATGCATCGCCCATTGAGGAAATACTGATCCTCCGGTTTGATGCATCCATTAACTTTAACAATGCAGAATTCATCAAGGATTTTATCATCCATAAAAGTGAAGAGAGAAATAAGAAAATTCGTGCGGTTATTGTAGATGCAAAAAGTATTAACGATCTGGATACGACAGCAATCGAAGCTCTTCGATCTGTCATGGAAACGCTGGAAACCTGGAATATCGAGTTTCATTTTGCAGGGATGAAAACCCCGGTTCAGAAATTGTTAACCCGATCTGGATTGGCGAGAAGCCTTGGCGGAACTCATTTCCACGAAAGCACGCATATGGCCGTAAAATATCTTCTCGATAAGTGGGATCGGAAAGAAAATATAGAAAGGGATGAGCAGGAATCTGAAGAAGAAGCGCCTCATCGGTTAAGCGATTACCTGAAAAGAGTTGACAGGTAGTTTTTGAGGTGTTGTGTCCAAATTCGAACAGTAACTGTTTGTTTTCGAACAGTAACTGTTTGTTTTCGAACAAGATAGATTTTATTTGACAGCACAACCGTGTATATGATCGCTAAATCAGGGTTGGCACATTTCTTGATTATAAATTCATGTGTATGAATCCCTAAATTGAAAAACCATGCAAAACGTCCGTGTACAATTTACCGTCCCGAATGTAGAGAAAGTTGTGAACCTTGAAGTATTTGTGAATGGAGAAAACCGAAAGATGCGATTTCGTGTCGAGAAATTTGATTTCGATGCCGATAATGGAAGCTCAGAAAATCTGGTAACCATTCTGCGGGACCGAATCACAAATTACGATGCCGAATGGGAGATTTATCATATCGGTACACCCAATGAAGGGCAGATTCCAGTCACTTTCAGGTTTAAGAATCATTGATTCTGTTTTAATATAAAACCGAGTATTTTCTTATAAAAAGTTGATCAATGCCATCTGGTTATTCCAAAACACCTCTTGTCAAAAAACTCGGTATTAAAGCTGGTAATACTATTCTTTTGCTAAATGCACCGTCACATTTTTTTGATTTGTTGGGTGAGTTACCAGCAGAGGTAACCATCGCGGATGAAAAATCTGACGGGCTGGTGCCTTTTATCCACCTCTTCGCAAAAAATGCAGCCGTTCTTCACGAATATTTTCCTATCGCAAAAAAGAGATTAGAAAAAGGCGGAATGCTTTGGGTTTCCTGGATCAAAAAATCATCCAAATTGGAAACGGATATTTTAGAATCTGACGTACGGCGTTTAGGGCTGGAAATCGGATTGGTAGATATTAAAATCTGCGCGGTGGATGAAGATTGGTCGGGATTGAAGTTTATGTACCGGAAGAAAGATCGGTAACTGCAGACAAGATTTTCTCAAATCAAATCAATTGCATAGCGAAGAGGATATCCTTATCTTTGGTGTCTGAAAAGATTTTGAACAACAGCCAAATAGCCATGAAGAAAGGAATTCATCCCGAATACAAAGAAATTACAGTTGTAATGAGCGATGGTAGCGAGTTTACAACGCGCAGTACCATGAATGTTAAGGAGGGGGTTTACAAGAGCGAGGTAGATTCAAAAAATCACCCTTTCTATAACAAAGATCAGAAGATTCAGAAGAAAGCTGACCGAATCGACCGCTTTAACAAACGTTACAATAAGAATAAGTAAGCGACACCAATTTCAAATTAAAGGATGCAGTGAAGTTCATTGCATCCTTTTTTTATGAACTGCCGATGGAACTAAAGACATTTACCGTAGGACCATTTTCAGAAAATACCTATTTACTCACCGAAAATGATCATGCCATTTTGATTGATCCCGGATTTTATGACGAACGGGAGTTCAGATCATTTAAAGGTGAGTTGGAAGATTCAGGAGAAGAGTTGCTTGCCGTATGTCTGACTCATGCCCATGTCGATCATATCCTCGGCCTTCATAAAGTACTGAAGGAATTTGATATTCCCGTTTACCTGAACCATTCTGATTTATACCTGTGGAATAATTTTGAGCAGCAATCCAAAATATTTGGTCTGAGCTCCGGCGGATTTGATTTTACTCCCGAATCCCTCGAAGAACAGAAAGGCTTCACACTTGGAAACTTTGAGTTCGATGTGATCTATACACCGGGACACTCCCCGGATCATGTCTCGCTTTATTTCGAAAAAGAAGATCTGCTGATTGCAGGAGATGTTATTTTCCATAACAGCGTTGGCCGAACCGATCTTTACAAGGGAGAATTTGACCTGCTTGCTTCCTCCATTCGGGAGAAACTGTACGCTCTTCCTGATACTACTTCCGTTTATCCCGGGCACGGGCCGGCAACAACAATTGGCCGGGAGAAGAAACACAATGCGTTTGTGAAAGCTGAATAATTTGCGGTCAGTGGTTCTTCTTCAAAGAATGCTGTAAAAAATTACCCGTCTGTATTCTTTTTCTCTTCCATCTTATTTTGCAATCGTTCAATCTGCTGATCGAAATGCTCGGTTTTGGAAGAGTTTACTTTCTTTAATCGCTGATAGGTATCAATGGCTGCGGAATAATTCTTTTGCTTTTCATGAATAACGGCAAGTGTTTCCGTGACGATATCATCCACATCCGAACTTTTCTGGCTTAAATCCCTGTCGTCATCAGAATTCGGATCAAATTTTATTCTTTTGGTCTCAACCGAAGAAAGTTTATTAATCAAAGAGTCCAGATCCTGAATCGGATGAACATAATCAAAAGAGAGGTGACCGCGTGTGAACGACTTGCGGTTTTTCTTTGGTTCCCACGCTTCAAATGCACGGGGATGAGAAATGAAATAGTGCAAACGGCTCATCAACTGGCTGCCCGGCGCCATCACTTTCGCATTCATGGATGCTTCAAGTGCATTTTCTTTGTCACCATTTTTTAAATACAGCCATGCCAGGAAAAAATACCCAACGGCCCCGGCATTTCGTTTTTCAATACGATTTCTTAGGCGCGAAATGGCTGCTTCCGGATCGGTTTCAAACGTTTCCAGGTAACTTTGATACGATTTCGGTATTTGATAGGACTCTAATTCCATACCAGATTTTATAGAAAGATTGCCGTTTTACCAATTGCTAACGGCATCATTAAACATGTTGTTTGCAATTTGTTGCAAGGCAGTTTCTGCCGCCTCAAGTTCACCATCAACAGGATTTTCAAGCACGTCATACGTGGCACTTCCCGTAAAAGTCGATGTCCAAAGCGGTTCTTCATCTGAAGCGAACTGAAACGTTGCCCGAACAGAAATACTGACTTCATTCAGGTTGGCCTGCTGGTCTCCGCCAATGCTGAACGGACGGTTAACATAACTCTGTATGGCGCCTTCTACAAATGCATCCGATGTTTCCTGATCGTTTGCCAGCGAAAGTCGGCTTTGGTTTACAAAACGTTCTAAAAGCGCACGGTTCAAACGGTCACTCAAATTACCAAGCCCACTCTGTGATTGATCCGGGAAAAATGGAATGTAAATGTTTTGCACATCCGAGGGGATGGACGTACCGGTGAAACTATAGCTGATGCATCCTGAGAACAGAATCAGCAGAGCAATCAAAAATGTACGGGTTCTTCTATTGCAATCCATATTGATCGAGCTTCCGGTAAAGGGTTCGTTCACTCACTCCAAGTGCTTCTGAAGCTTTCCGTCGATTTCCGTCGAATCGTTTGAGCGCCTGTTCAATCAGGAATTTTTCGGCTTCTTCGATAGATGGGATTTCTTTATCCGTAAAGAACTGTTCAATTTCATCCACTTCATCTTCTTCTTCACCGTCAAAAGAAGATTCTACGGACCGGATACCCAACGATGAATCGTCCATCTGTTCCCGAATATGCCCGGAAATATCATTGGGATCAATGTTTCGGGATACGGCACTTGGCAGTGCTTTGATTTCCTTCTCGCTGAATGTGGAATAAAGAAATTTTGCGAGCATCTTTTTGAGGTCGGAAATATCCGTTCTCATTTCAACAAGTGCACGGTAGATAATTCCGGTATCGGTTGAGGATTGTTGACTTTCAAACTCATCATCCGGATCCTGTCGGGAGAGAACCGGTAAATTATCGGTTGAACCAAGATGCTGCCGTCCTTTCAAATACTTTTGAAGCCGGTCTTTATCAATAAACTGAGATTTTTCCAGTACAACCAATTGTTCCGCTACATTTCTCAACTCGCGAACATTTCCCGGCCACCGGTACGAGATTAACAGTTCCTTTGCATCGTCTGAAAATCCCTGGAAAACGGAATCGTATTTGGAAGAGAATTCCGTTACAAACTTTCTGAAAATCGGGATAATATCTTCTTTTCGTTCTCTGAGCGGCGGCAGTTTAATTTTCACCGTATCCAGCCGGTAATAAAGATCTTCCCGGAAACTTCCATTTTTTACCAGTTCCCATAAATCCTGGTTGGTAGCCGCGATAACGCGGACATCTGCGGTGTACATTTTGCTGGAACCCACTCTGAAAAATTCACCACTTTCCAGAACCCGTAAGAGTTTTACCTGGATATTTTTGGGTGTGTCGCCAATTTCATCAAGAAAAATGGTTCCGCCATCCGCTTTTTCAAAATATCCTTTGCGTGCTTCATGTGCGCCAGTAAACGAACCCTTTTCGTGTCCGAAGAGCTCGCTTTCTATAATTCCCTCCGGAATGGCGCCACAGTTGACAATAACAATATCTTTTCGGCTTCTTTTGCTTAAAGAGTGGATGGCACGTGCGGTAACATCTTTACCGACGCCGCTTTCTCCCTGCAGTAACACAGTAATATCCGTACCGGATACCTGCATTATTTTATCAACAACCTGCTTTATTGCATCAGATTCGCCGATAATTCCATAACGTTCCTGTAGAGCTTGCCTGTCCATATAACTAATTTTTATTGAACCGTAAATGTAAGAAAGATCTGATTCTTGCCATAAAATGAAGGCGTAATTTTTCCTGTTTAAACGGGGTTATTCCAATATTGACTTTACTTTTAAATGATATCGTCGTTTGTTGTGTTCTTTATAAAGATCTGACCAGGAGTTATAAAGCACCGTTTTATTTATGCCCAAAAACATTTTTTGTGAAAACACCCTTGATCAATTACAACATCACTTCACAGTAATTTATGGAAAAGATAGGGTTGATGAATGTATAAAACGAACGAAGAAGCTCGTTCAGAAGTATAATCTGAAACCTTCCAAAAAAGTTTCCTTTCACGACGTTTGGACACATAAAGATCATATTCTTATTACCTATGGGGATATGATTCAGCCCAGTCGCGGTGAGCCCATCTCAAAACTGAGAAAGCAGCATCAATTTCTGAAAGAAAGCCTGAGCGATACTATCAGCTCTGTGCATATTCTTCCGTTTTTTCCAAGCTCATCGGACGACGGTTTCTCTGTTGTTGAATACCGAAGGGTGGATGAACGGCTTGGCGGGTGGGATGATATCGGGGAACTGAGCAAGGATTTTCGATTAATGGCCGATCTTGTGATGAACCACGCTTCCCGATACAGCGAATGGTTTAAGAAATACCTGAGGAAAGAGGAAAAATATAAAGATTATTTTATTGAGATTGATCCCGCCGAAAACCTGTCTGAAGTCACACGCCCGAGAAGCACACCGCTGCTCACGCCGGTTCACACCAAGAACGGTGAGAAATTTGTCTGGTCAACATTTAGCGATGACCAGATTGATGTCAATTTCAGAAACCTGGATGTACTTTTTGAATATCTCGACATCTTTTTCTTTTACCTGAGCAAGGGCCTCTCTGTGATTCGCCTGGATGCAGTGGCGTTTATCTGGAAAAAAATTGGATCGAACTGTATTCATTTAAAAGAGACTCACGAAATTGTGAAACTCATGAGAACCCTGGTTGACTGTTTTTCTCCCAAGGCTACAATCATTACAGAGACAAATGTTCCTCATAAAGAAAACATCAGTTATTTTGGTGATGGCGATGAAACTCACATGGTGTACCAGTTTAGCCTGCCTCCGCTTTTACTTCATGCCATTCTTACGGAAAATGCGTTTTATCTCACAAAATGGGTAAAATCTCTCGATAAGCTTCCTGAGAACTGTACCTATTTCAACTTTACGTCTTCACATGACGGAATTGGGGTTCGTCCGCTGGAAGGGTTGGTCCCCCAGAATGAGTTTAATGAACTGGTTGAAGGAGTAAAGAAAAAAGGCGGGTTTGTTTCCGAGAAGAAAAACCCGGATGGCACGCTTTCCCCTTACGAATTAAATATCACTTATTTCGATGCATTTACTGTGATTAACGGATCTCAATCGAAGCAGGAGCGACGCTATATGTGTTCGCAGATATTAGCGGTTAGCCTGAAGGGGGTGCCGGGGATCTATTTTCATAACTTTACAGCTACCCGGAATAATTTGCAGGGTGTTTCGATTACGGGAAGGTACAGAACCATCAACCGAAAAAAATGGAGTTATGATGAACTGACAAGCGCCCTCAGCGACCCGGATACAACAACGGCAAGAATTTTCTCCAACATGAAGGAGGTTATTTCACTCCGAAAAAAACACCCGGCTTTTCATCCCTTTGGCGGCCAGGAAGCATATGATATTGACGACCGTATTTTCTGTCTCCTCAGATGGGATCCTGATAAGACCGAAAAGGTTTTGGTGCTGGCAAATGTGACGGGTGAAAATGTCAAAGTTGATCTGAAAGAGCATCCACTTCCTTTAAAAAATGGCTCCAGTTACAATGATATTCTTTCAGGAAACCAATACGTCTCGAATGGGGAAGTTGAGCTCCCGCCGTATAAAGTGATATGGATTAAAGTTTGACAAAAGATTTTAATTGGGAAAGCGAAGTAATGATCAAGTCAGGAATAATATCCTTACATCGGGTGTCATCTTCCCGCCATTTCAGCGAGCGTTTGTCACCTGCAAAAAGAGCCGTTTTCATTCCAAGCTCGTGAGCGGGATACACATCTTTCAGCATATCATTTCCAACATATAACACATCCGAAGGATCGAGGTCTTTGTCAAAGTTCTTCAGTTTATCTATGAAATCCCGGTAAAACTGCAAGCCGGGTTTTTTTAGGTTTTCCTCGAACGACCAATGCAGGAGTTTTTCTTCGAAACCAAGTTCATCCAGGGAATGTTCGGTCAAAGCTTCAAGAACAATGGGCGTGTAAAACTGCGAGTTAGATATAATTCCCTGCACAAATCCTTTCTCTTTGAAATATTTGAGGGTTTCAACGGCGTCACTCATGGGCCAAACGGGATTCATTCTTGCTTCAAACTCTACGGAAACCACATTTTGTATTGAATCTCCTTTGGGATATTCAATGAGGTTTTTCTCTTCCATTATTTCCAAAACCTCTTTCCAAACCGTTCGGATATCAGGTTCGGGGTATTCGATTCCGTTTTGTTTTAGGTTTTGGATCTGTTCTTCAACAACTTCATTATAAATTTTGAACCCGTCAGAACCGGCATTTTTGTCCAGGATTTTAATCCCTGAATTTTCCAGGGTTTCGGTAAGGAGACCGGCATTTACGTTTCCGTCATCAATCCCGATATCTCCCACGCCGGAGATGAAGAGCGTGCCGTAAAAATCGTAGGCAATAACACGAATTCCTTCAATAGGATGAAGTGTAGGAATGGTATCGGTGTCAATCGGTTCAAGTGGTTTGGAGAGATTGACAAACCTTTCATGCAAATCGGTGAAATCCATTGGTGGTCGCTGAGAGATTACTTCTTGAATTTTTTACGATATTCTTCGATTTCAATCATTGGTGGTCGCTCTTCTTCAATGATTTCCATCATGTTTTGTTCGTAATGATTCTGTTTGACCTGGAATTGCCTGAGGATAGTTTCATGCTCAGCTTTTTCGAAAATTCCAAGCGCTTTGGCACGCTTGATGAATGTTTGCAGAATACCGAACGACATTTTCCCAAGTGCCTGTGTCGGTTTGTTTTCGTGCACTCGTTTATCGAGATCGGTTTGTGCAAATGCCTGAAGGCCGTAATTGTGATAGACATCAATTAAATGAGATGTCTCTACGCCATAACCAATCGGGAATGCGATCTTTTCAAGTACTTCCCGGCGAACCGCATATTCACCAGAAAGTGGTTGAATAATTCCCGTTAATTCGGGGAAGAAAAGTGAGAAAAGGGGCCTTACCAAAATTTCCGTTACGCGTCCGCCTCCGGAAGCCCGCACATTGCCAGAAAATGCCAGCGGCCGGTCGTAAAATGCTTTTACATATTGAACTTCATCCCGGTGGATGAGAGGAGCGACCAAGCCATAAACAAAGCGCGGATGAATGTTACTGATATCGGCATCCACATACACAATGATATCTCCTTCAAGCTGATAAATAGCTTTCCAGAGATTTTCGCCTTTACCTTTTTTGGGTTCAAGGTCGGGTAAAATATCGGATGCCAGATAGGTATCCGCGCCATAATTTTTGGCAACTTCCAGGGTGTTATCCTCTGAACCGGAATCAATTACAGCAATCTCATCAATTAAGGGATAACGTTCTACCAGTTCTGATTTGAAGATAATAAGTTCCTTGCCAATGGTTTTCTCTTCATTCAAAGTTGGCAGGCAGAGAGAGATTTTTAATCCCTTTTTTTCTTTAGCCTCTACCAGTTTTTTGAGATCCCAGAATTCTGAATGGTGATAGGTATTATTATCAATCCAATCTTGAAGCTTACTCACAATATCCTCCGTCAACAGCTAAAATGATTCCGATTAATTGAGCCAGCCCTTTAAAAATCGGCTCTATCTGAATGGTTTCATTGGTTTTAAATGTTCGTTCCCCTACGGTAATTCCGAGTGTAAGTGCGGGGATTTTTTCATCAATGAGGGCAGAAAGTTCTGATGTACTTGGTGCCAGGCGCGGTTCAATATCCAGCGATTCCATAACTACGCGTGCACAGTTGGTAAGGGGATGGGCAAATGGAATTCCGCCGGGACTGCGTTTCGCAAATATATCGAGTTCTACCTGGTCGCCGGTTTTTGAGGAGACTTCCATCACAATATCCTGGATGGTTTCCCCGGCTTTTTCTACCACTTCCTGCGATTCAGACCGTACTTCGAAGCCAAGAGTTGCATCCCGTGCAATGGTGTTGAAAGAAGTACCGCCAACGATAGATCCCATTACAATACTGGTTCGTGGCCGTTTGGGCAGCCGTATATCATTAATTTTGTTGATGACTTCATTGAGAGTCAAAATTGCACTTGCATCGCCAAAACGCGACCAGTCATAACTTTCGGGAACCGTACATGTGATTTCTCCCCGGAACATTCCAATGGAGGAATAACTCAGCCGGCCAAGTTGAATGCCTTCAAGGCAAATGGCATCACTTATTTTAAATGGGTTGTTCTCCAAAAAGAAGCGGATGCCTTCAAGGTTCCCCCGGCCCAGACTTTGAACGCCTGCCAATAAAACCAGGTCTTTCTTGAGCTCAATATCGAGATCTTCCAAAATGTAAGGGAGTGTCATGAGAGCGGCGAGTCCAAGGCTGTTGTCAGCCACCCCGGGGCCGGTAATGGAGCCGCTGGAAACCTGCATGGTATGATCTGTCTTGGCAGAGAAAATCGTATCTGCGTGGGCATTTAACAGGATGGAAGACTTACCCTCTTTTCCGGAGAGTACGCCAACACCATTGCCTTGATCATCAATCGAAGAGTCGGTCAAACCCGCTTCATCAAAACGATTGAGTATAAATTTAATCCTGTCTTCTTCGCCAAATGTCGGAGCCGGGATTTCTCCAACCATCACAAGATTTGCCAAAAGTAGTTCCCGATATTTTTTAAGTTTTTTTTCTAACCCGTTTAACTTTTTTTCGAGTGGTTTAAAGTCCGTCATATTTTGTTAATAATAATGATATTCTTACTTCATTGAAGATGAGAAATTTTGGGCAACTATTCATCTTAAACCCTCATTGATTTGAATAGTTTCGAAAATTTAACATCCACTTAACCAGAATAAATAGAAAACCTGTAAGGTTTCATCATTATACCTAACGCAACCATGCTGTGATGCGTTCTGATAAACGGATATTAAAACGATGCTTTATGCCAGGGCGGGCTCAGCGTAAAATTCTCTGATCGAAGTTTTTCGGATAGGAGTAGCCATCAAAGTAGCAGACGTACAATCGGTGATTTCAACTTCTACATAATCTCCCTTTTGGAAATCACGGCGGTCAAAAACCACCATTTTGTTTGTATCGGTTCTGCCGGAAAGCTGTTCGCTGGATCGCTTGCTTTCTCCCTCGGCCAGAACAAGATGTCTCTTGCCAATCTCCAGTTTGTTATTCTTTTGCTGGATGTTCATCTGTTGTTGAATGATTTCAGAAAGCCGTCTCTTTTTAACTTCCTCGGGAACATTATCCTCATATTTTCGATGTGCGAGTGTTCGTTCACGCTCGGAGTAGGCAAACATATAGGCTAAATCGTATTCTACGATTTTCATCAAAGAGACGGTGTCTTTGTGTTCCTCATCCGTTTCATCACAAAAACCTGCGATAATATCTGTAGAGAGTGAAACATCGGGAATAATTTCCCTCATTCGCTCAACCAAATCCAGGTACTGTTCTCGTGTATAGGGACGCCGCATACGTTCCAGAGTTGTGGAACTACCGGATTGAGCCGGAATGTGAATGTAATTACAGAGATTCGGCCGTTCGGCAATCAGGTGCAGAAGAGGTTCGGGGAAATCTTTTGGATGCGGAGAAGAAAACCGAAAACGTATTTCCGGATCAACTTTACTGGCTTCATCCATCAAGCGGGTAAAGTCGATATCTTCATATTTGTAAGAATTTACGTTCTGTCCCAGAAGGGTAACTTCTTTATATCCCTGCTCACTGAGTTGCTTAATTTCATTTAATATACTTTTCAGGGGACGGCTGCGCTCCCGGCCTCTTGTGAAAGGCACGACGCAGAAAGCGCACATGTTGTCGCAACCGCGCATGATGGATACGAAAGCACTTACACCGTTATCGCTAGTTCGTACCGGGCTGATATCGGCATAGGTTTCCTCGAGAGATAAAAGAACGTTCACCGCTTTCCGTCCATCATCAACTTCTGCAAGCAGATTTGGGATGTCGCGATACGCATCGGGTCCCACAACAATATCTACCAGTTGTTCCTGGTCGATGATTTGATCACGGATTCGCTCAGCCATGCAGCCGAGAACGCCAACAGTCAAATCGCCTTTATCTTTTTTGAGTGATCGAAATTCTTTCAGACGATTCCAGACTTTGGTTTCGGCATTTTCGCGAATGGAACAGGTGTTCACAAAAATAACATCTGCTTCCTCGGCTGAATGCACTGGTTCCATGCCTTCTTTCATAAGGATGGAATTGACGATTTCAGAATCGGCAAAGTTCATCTGACAACCGTACGTCTCTATGTAGAATCTTTTATTACTCATTTGATTGGTTTCTTTGACTCGACTGAGCCATCAAAAATAACCAAGATAATGGAATGTTAACAGCTTAATTCTAAAGCAAATATTTTTACTGGATACTGAGAAGTTCTACTTCAAAAAGAAGTACGGCACCAGGATATATATAAGAATTTGTGGGAGGTTGATTGCCATACGCAAGATTTGCAGGTAATAAAAATTCGTAAGTTGAGCCGGGTGACATTAATTGGAGTCCTTCACCGAATCCTTCAATTGGTGGATTTGTGCCTCCCAAATTAAATGTAACGGATTCTTGTGAACCAAACTCCAAGCCATTTATTAAGGTGCCCGTATAATTTACAACAACGGAAGAATTTTCATCGGGGCTTTCTCCTTCACCTTCTTGAATAACACGGTATCGAAGGCCGCTATCAGTAGTTGTTACATCCTCTTGTTGCGTATAACCTTCAACAAAACCTTCTTGTGTGTTTAAAAGTCTGATTCTTTCAAAGTGGATCACCCTACCATCTCCAAAAGCGAGTTGTGTCGGAAAAACCATCTCATACATACTGCCAATGTTCATTAACTGAATTCCTTCCTGGTAACCCGCAAGGTCATACTGAAGAAGAATAAGAGTAGGTGTATCATTTTCAAATGTATTAACAGAAGTACTTTCATCTATAGTTGCTCCTTCAAGATGAACCAAAACAATAGATTCAGGCCCGGGTTTTACACCTTCACCTTCTTCTATAACGCGATATAAAAGTCCACTGCTTGTTTTTGTTACGTTGTTTTGCTGAGAAAATTCTTCGTAGAAAGCGAGGTCGTCAGTGTCATCATAACTGGAGCTTGAGCTGTCAAGACAACCTGTTAGAAGTATAAAAAGTGGAATTAAAGCAAGTTTAAAATTTTTCATAAAAATAGATTTAAAGATATTCGTTGAGTAAATAATGGACACATTCTCTGTTAAAAAATTTCAACCAGGGAAAGTTCAAAAATAAGAGTAGTACCCGGACAGATGTCTCCGGCTGTGGTTTCTCCAAAACCCAGGTTGGAGGGAACTACAAATTCATAAGTGGCCCCTTCTTCCATTAACAGGATTCCTTCCCGAACGCCATCCAGTGTGAAATTTTCAACTTTGAATGTTAGTCCGTTGGGCAAATCGCTGGTTGTATCAAAGATTGTTCCATCAATAAATCTGCCTACGAAATCTATTCGAACTGAGTCTGAAGCTGCAGGCACGGGGCCGTCACTCGTCTCAATTATACGGTATTGAAGGCCGCTGTCGGTTTCAGTTACATCTTCATTTTGAGCGTTTTGTTGAAGGTACTCTGTGTTCGCCTGGCGGTCGTGGTCATCACAGGATTCGTTTGGCCCTGACAAAACCAGTACAGAAGCTGCAAAAAGAGGAAGTAAAGCAGACCGTTTCATTGAGCAGTTAGATTAAATTCAGTAGATAGATATAACAGTTATACACTTGCAAACGGAGGAAGACCTATCAGTATTTTTTCGATTGAAATAAGAGCTTCGGGAATCGAATGTTCCAATTCTTTCTCTAAGCCCGAATCATAAAAGTCTACCTCGTTAAAATCAGCCCAAAACTTTCTCTGCTCATCAATTTTGGGGATTACATCTACAATATCGTCAGCGTCAAAAAACAGGAGCTTTCGATGAATTTCTTCCAGCAAATCATTGATTCCACCTGCAATGGTTACAAAGAACGGCGCTTCATCGGGTTCGTTTTTGCTCATCAGGTTATGAAGGGCAAAAGAAAGTTTTCGAACTTCCCGAACCTTATCGATGAGTTCGTTACGTGAAGCTCTGTTATCAGAAAGATTATTGTAATAACGGTAATTTCGGATTAAGCGCAGGCTTTCGGTAAGAATCAGGGCAGAGGATGCTGCTGTGAAAGTTGCGAGAGCTTTGCTGCTTAATTCGGCCATGTGTCGGGGTTCTTTCTCCAGGCGTTTAGCAATTTCAGATCTTCATCTTTGATTTTACCCGTTTCAAGGGCAACATCAATCAAAGTTGTGTAGTCTGTTAAACTGTAGAAAGGGATCTCTTTTTCTTCGAACTTCTGTACGGATTTATCAAATCCATATGTGAAAATGCTGAGTAGCCCCTGTACATCGGCACCAATAAATTGGAGTGCATCAATTACTGAAATGGCAGACCCGCCTGTAGAAACAAGATCTTCAATGACAATGGTAGACTGGCCTTTATCGACACCTCCTTCAATCTGGTTTCCAAGTCCATATGCTTTTGCTTTTGCACGAACATAGGCCAGGGGTTTGTCAAGGCTGCCGGCAACCCAGGCGGCATGTGGAATTCCTGCTGTGGCCGTTCCTGTAATTACCTCAACCTGGGGGAATTTATCTTCAATAATATTTATAAAAGCCCGTGAAATTTTTCTGCGAATTTCGGGATAACGAAGGGTTAACCGATTGTCGCAGTAGATGGGGGAGTTCCAGCCAGAAGCCCACGTAAATGGGTTGTTTGGCCTGAGAATCACTGCATTAATATCAAGTAATGATTTTGCAAGCTCTCTGGAATATGTCTTATCAATAATCATGCGTTTCGAAATATTCTGTCAAATTAAATACAACGTATCGTAAAATGAATTAATATGGTTTCAGTTTAATTTTTTAAAAACGTTTTTGATAACGATCTGTAAACTCTTCTCAAAAGAGTGCAAGGTGAATATACTCCGAAAGATGTAGACAAATAAGCGCATAGACACCCGCAAGAAGATCGTCAGCTAATATACCAATTTCTCCGGGCAATTTTTGCAACTTATCAATACCCAGGGGTTTGAGAATATCAAAGAAACGGAAAAAGAGGAATCCAATAAGGAGTGTCAGAAGATCTTCCACAAAAACAAATGTAAAACCTGTTGCAATAAATACGAGGCTTTGGCCGGCGCACTCATCAAGCACAAATTGAGATGGATCATGTCCGTAAACTTTTTGCGCTTCTTCAGCACACAGCATGGATACTACACAGGAGGTGACAAAGAAGATGGGAATTCCAAATAGCGGGAAAAAGTATGCAACAATGTAAACAGCAGGTAAAGTGACCAAACTTCCCCAGGTACCGGGGGCGTTGGGTAAAAAGCCGGTACCGAAAAGTGTTCCGAACACTAATTTTATATTCATGGCCGTTCCGCTTTTTTGCTGAAAAGTGCACGGTTAACGACCAGGTACTCGATGCCGGAGTACAGCGTGACAGCAACCACAACCATCATTCCCCAAAAGAAAACATCAGAAGCCAGAACATTCTGAATGACTTCACCAAATCGGCCCCTGAAAAGCATCAAGAGCCCAAAGAAAAGTGCAATGTAAAGGAATACCATCTGCAGAGCTGTTTTGGCTTTTGCAGTAGCTCGTGTTTCCATTGAAAATCCCTTTCGGTTTGCATAAATACGGAGCGAGGTAATGATAATGTCGCGAATTACAATCAGAACAACGGCCCACCACGGGAATTGATTGGGATCGAGAAAAGGGAGACAGACAAAACCGGCAAAGGTTAGAAATTTGTCGGCAAGGGGATCCAGAAAAACGCCAAAATCACTTTCAACGTTAAATCGGCGGGCAATATAGCCATCAACAAAATCGGTTGCAGCAGCCACTATAAAGATTACAAGACTAAGGGCTCTCCAAAAAACCTGGTCCTGAATAAATAAAATCAGAAAAATGGGGGCCAGAATAAGCCGAAAACTGCTAAGAATATTTGGTACTTTTTCCACGCCTTAAGTTATCATTCTAGATAATGAAATGTAATTCAGATCTGTCGGATTTTAAATCCGTTTTTCAAGCAGGTATACGAGTGAAACAGATTTGGGTTATTTTCTAAAATTCTATTGAGTTTTGTCGTTAATAAAAGGAATACGATCTGTATTTCATACATGTTCAGCAAAGTCCTATTTTCACTTCTATGATTAAAGCAAATATCATCACAATTGGCAATGAGTTACTGATCGGGGATACCGTTAACACAAATGCATCCTGGATTGGCAGTAAACTTACGGAATGGGGTTTTTCTGTGCAGAAGATGATTTCTATTCCTGATGATTTTACTGCAATTACAGAACAGATTTCTGATTCTTTAAAGAAGGCCGGCCTGACTATTGTGACAGGTGGGTTGGGCCCCACGCATGATGATATCACTAAAAAAGCTGTTGCCCAACTCTTTGACAGCCAATTGGTTGAAAACAAACACGTATTGAAGCACATTCAATCCATTTTTGAGAAAAGAGGCTTTGTTTTTTCCAAATCAAACCGGGAACAAGCGCTTGTGCCGGAAAACTGTGACGTTCTGTTCAACACACAGGGAACGGCACCCGGCATGTGGTTTGAAAAAAATGGAAGATGTGTGGCTGTCCTGCCGGGAGTGCCGTACGAAATGAAGCACCTGATGGAAAATCAGGTTTCAAAAAAGGCAACCGAATACTTTCATGAGCGTGACGAAGTTATAACAGAGTATTATAAAACGGCAGGAATTCCGGAAAGCACATTAAGTGATCAGATCGGGAACCTGGATGAGTACACATCAAATGGAGTTGGAATTGCATATTTGCCGAATCCCAGTGGAGTTACGATTCGGATCAACGCAAATTCGGAGGGAAAATTGGTACAGCTTCGAAAGAAATTAGCGGATAGGGCCGGAAATTATATCTACGGACAAGGAAAGGATTTGTCTCTTTCTGAAGTTGTGGGAAAGCTGCTTGTTGAGAAAAACCTGACGATTGCCACGGCAGAAAGCTGCACAGGCGGTTTGCTGGCAAATGAAATTACAGATATCGCCGGAAGTTCACGCTATATGATGGGCGGTGTTGTAGCCTACGCTAACGAAGTAAAAAAAGAGATTTTAGGTGTTTCACAACACTCGTTGGATGAAGAAGGAGCCGTAAGCAAAACCGTGGCATTGCAGATGGCCAGGGGAGTTGCAGAACATTTGGAGACAGATATCGGGGTTTCTACAACAGGAATTGCCGGTCCGGATGGCGGGACAGAAGAAAAACCGGTTGGCCTTGTCTGGATGGGGTTTTGGATTATGGGTGAACATTTTGCCCTGAAATCCATCTTTACAAATAACCGGCTTGTGAATAAAGAGAGAACGGTGATGGTAGTATTGGAATGTGTACGGCGAAAACTGTTGGAAATGGACAGCCTGCCGTACGAACTTAAACCTCAACTGCCCTGATGTTGATAGCTTCACTCTTTGCTGTTGTTTTTGGCTTTTTGCAGGTGATGCCAATTGAGGCTGTTCAGGATACGCTGCCTGCACCCGCTATGGCGGATACCACCGGACAGGTTCCCGGCATGGCTGAAGAAGAGGAGGAGGTTATTCCCGATACTGTGCATGTTTGGAATTACAACTTCCCCGAATCCTTTGAGATGAGTGAAACGGACAGCACGCTTCGATGGGTGAATCTCTTAAACCTATTCAACAAATTTCATAGCGAAAGAGGAGCTATTACTTATCGGACGGGGACATTAGGACGAATGGATGGAATTCTTCTCCATAGCTTTGAGACCCGGCATATGAATTTGGAATTGGAAGGATTGGATCTCAATGATCCGCTAACCGGAAATGTAAACTGGAACCGGCTGCCCATTCACAAAATCAGTCGTTTTTATGAAGCCAGTTATGGCGCATCATATCGTTCCCGCGCAATATTGAGAGATCACTATTTGGTTCAACCCCGAACCTATCTGAATTTTGATGAGAGCAAATATGATCATCGCAGCCTTGAGTTTTCATTCACCCAAAACTTTCAAAAAAGAACAAACCTGGAGCTTTCATTTTGGGATCGGAGGGATGGAGGTGGATATCGCCGACGCGCAGTTGTGGGCAAACAGGCTGTTGTGCGCGGGTATCATCAGTTAAATAACAGATGGCTGCTGAAGTTCGGATACATCAATAACGGAATGGACCGTGAAGAACCATTTGGTTATTCCATAACAGATCCGGTTTTCTTTCCATTTAATACATTTGTGGCAAATCCAATCCAGACTAATGCATCTTCCAATCAAACTTCGAATGATGTGTACGTTCAAATGCATCACAGGGCCGATACATTAAGCAATGTTTCAACTATTTTTGGATTGCACTATCAAACCAGCAAATGGTCTCTGGAGTATAATGCAGATACGCTGGCAACAAATTTCTCAAATTTCGAATTATTTGCCCGGCAGCGGCTTTCTTTTGGTTCTACCGAGATCTATGGAACCGTACGTGGTTTTGTGTTGAATGAAAAGGAGAAATCCAACCTGGCAGAAACCAGCTGGATTGGTGGAGAGGTAAGCATTGATGCGACTCAAAAAATCAGCCGGCTTTTTGAACTCAACGGGTTTTTGTCAACTGAATATTGGGACGATGGCCGGGAGTCTGTAGAATATTCCGGACGCCTCATTTTTTCGCCCATTCAACGAATACGACTCTCTGGTTTTGCCGGAACTCTGTCAAAAGCCCCGGATAATCAATCGTTATATTGGCAGTCAGAAGAGTATGTGGGTTCATCCGATCTGCTTAATGAAGAATCGAACTTTCTGGGGGCACAGGCAGAAATTGATTTTTTGAAAACTCTTACGCTTGGTGTGCGGGCTGATATCAGGGAAACTACAAATGCGGTTTTTGTTCATGAGGATCTTTTCCAAAATATTGATCCTTATACTATAACCAGCGGAACGGCATGGCTATCTCTTAATTCACGGATCTTTGAGGGAGAAGTGTCCGGCACATATAAAGAGTATTCCTCAGATAGTATCCATCCGGTCAATCAAACTTTGGCGTCATCCGGCGAGAGGATTTGGATTAAGAGTAATTTCTATTGGAAAAACTATCTTTTTGATCGTGCCACCTTTGTGAAGGCCGGGCTTTCCGGAATTTATTCGCTGAATCCGTTTCGAACGGCTGAATTTATTACACCATTAAATAGATGGCAGCATGGAACAAATGAGTTTATCAACCCCTCTTACTATCGGTTAGATGTAGATGTGTCGGCTCGAATCAGGTGGTTTATGGTACTTTTGAAATGGGAAAATGTACTTGACCAAGTTGAACAGCTGGGGTACTTTGAATCGGTAGGACACCCCATGCCGGGACGCCGATTCAGGTTTGGAATCAGAGTTCTTTTTACAAATTAGAGTTTTTTTGATGAGTATAGGATATGTTATAAAAGAAGGATTTGCAGGATTGGGAAGAGCCCGGCTCGCTGCACTCACTTCTATGTTCTCGCTTTTTATCGCTGTTCTGTTGATCGGCGTACTTTTCCGGTTGGGATATAATGCTTACGAAGTAACCCAACTCCTTCAACAACAAGTGGAAGTGGAAGTGTTTCTTGATGATTTAAATAGCACAGAAGTACAACTAATGGAGGGGCGGCTTACCGAAAATCCAGGTGTTACCGGCCTTTCCTATATTTCAAAAGATAGTGCCGCACAGGTTTTTCAGCAGGAATTCGGCACCGGTGGAGAAGCCATTGCAGAGCTGGATTTTCTTCCCGCATCATTCCGGCTGGTTATTACTGAAGATTATACCGTTGCCCAGGTCGATTCTCTCGTCCAGGAGATTAACACGTATGAAGGGGTGGATGAGGTAAGATTCAATATGGCACTTTTACAGATGATCGAATCCCGAACGGATACGCTCTTTATGTTTGGCGGAGCTATCGGGATTTTCATTTTGCTGGTAGCCATGATTCTCGTTTTTAATACCATTCGTCTTACTATTTATGCCAAACGGGATCTCATAAAAGCCATGAAACTTGTGGGAGCCACAAACGCGTTCATCCGCAGGCCTTTTCTTGTTGAGGGAATCCTCCAGGGGTTGATTGCAGGAGGACTGGCTGCGGTAGTTGTCTATTCACTCTTTTATTGGGGTATTCCGTACTTCATGCCGCAAATCGGCGTGCTTTCCTGGCCGTTTGGTAAATGGTACTATTTAGTTGGAGGGATTATTCTGCTGGCCATATTTCTGGGGTGGTGGGGAAGCCGTTGGGCTGCCCACAAGTTTATCAAGGATATGGGGGTTTCCTCGTAGTCTTGTATTTCATTTAGAAGGAATGAAACAATCGAAGGATCTCGTAGTCAGGACTGATATTCTTGAATGGTGACTAGCCTTTCTGTTCGTTCGGTATGACGAGTAAAAAAAATTATCAAGGGGTGACACTCACTTGTCACTTTGCCGATTTACATTGTGGTATAACATCAAACAAACCACATATCACAATGACAAATGCAGCAAAAAAATTGAATCTGGTCACAAAACACGAACCCATTCTTATTTCCATCTTCCGGAAAGCAGAGAAAGAATATAAAGAACTGGAAGAAATGTTCAGCCTGATTGGATGGGGAGATCTGCCTGACGAACTCAAGTTCGCCATCGAAACAGACGTGAAAGGATATATAGATGAACTCAATGGCCGTTATTCAACCACGTGTGCCGGGGTTCAGAGACGGCGTGAGAGCGTTGATTTTTGGGTAAATAGTTATCTTGATGGAATCTGCTCTTTGGATACAGCTCTGAATGCCTTAAAGGTGACAAAACTCTAAACATTTATTCCGATTTGAGGTAAGGAAGTTCACATGGATTTTTTATCTTTACCAAACTGTAAAAAAAGTAAATTTTTCCATGACGAATTCCTCCCCCTTCGCCAGTATTACCCGCCAGGGATTAACATATGATGATGTTCTTCTTGTACCATCTTACTCTCAGGTTTTACCGCGCGATGTTGATACAAAAGTAAAACTCACTCCAACCATTACATTAAACACGCCGGTTTTCAGTGCGGCGATGGATACTGTTTCGGAATACCGCCTTGCCATTGCGCTTGCACGAGAAGGCGGCATTGCCATGCTTCATAAGAACATGTCCATCGAAGATCAGGCCGAGCACGTTCGGTTGGTGAAAAGAAGTGAGAGCGGAATGATTGTTGATCCCGTAACACTTCCTCCAACTGCGACGGTGAAAGACGCCCGGGCATTGATGAAAAAGCATAAAATTGGCGGAATACCGATTGTAGAACAAGGAAATAGACTAATCGGTATTGTTACGAATCGGGATTTACGGTTTGAACACTACGTAGATAAACGTCTCGATACAATTATGACCAGTGAAGATCTCATCACTGCAAAAGAAAATACAAGCTTGGAAGAGGCTGAAGAGATTCTTCAACAATATAAAGTAGAGAAACTTCCCATTGTTGATAAGAATAAGGTGCTGGTCGGGTTGATTACGTTTAAGGACATTGAGAAGAAAATGAACTTCCCAAATGCCTGTAAAGACGAAATGGGCCGTTTGCGGGTAGGCGCCGCAGTAGGAGTTACACCCGATACAATGGATCGCGTGGATGCCTTAGTAGAATGTGGTGTGGATATTGTGACGGTTGACACGGCACACGGACACTCGCAAGGTGTGTTGAATGCGGTGAGGAAAATTAAATCAACTTATAAAGATTTGAATGTGGTTGGCGGGAATATTGCCACCCGTGCTGCTGCAGAAGCTCTTGCCGAGTCCGGTGCGGATGTTGTAAAAGTAGGAGTAGGTCCGGGATCTATTTGTACAACCCGTATTGTAACGGGTGTTGGCGTACCTCAGCTTTCCGCCATTATGGAAATTGCCGAGTTCACCAAGGAAAATGGAATTGGTTTGATTGCCGACGGTGGCATCAAACAGACCGGAGATATTCCAAAAGCCATAGCCGGTGGCGCTGATGCTGTAATGATGGGTTCCATGTTTGCCGGAGTGGATGAAAGTCCGGGCGAGACCATTATTTATGAATCCAGGAAATACAAATCGTATCGGGGGATGGGAAGTTTGGGAGCGATGGCAAAAGGTTCCAGCGACCGCTACTTCCAGGATGTGGAAGACGATCTTAAACTCGTTCCTGAAGGAATTGAAGGCCGCGTTCCTTATAAAGGCTATTTAAGTGAAGTGGTTCACCAGATGACAGGTGGTTTGCGCGCGGCCATGGGATATGTAGGAGCAACCACTATTGATGAACTCAAGCAAGCCGAATTTGTACAGATATCAGCAGCCAGTTACCGCGAGGGACATCCGCATTCCGTACAGATTACTAAAGAAGCTCCGAACTATTCCGTATCCTGATTATAAATCGTAATTGATATCAAAAGAAAGAGACTTCTTTCGCCAGCATGCATACAATGTGGGATTTTCTTAGAAAAATATTCTCGGAGAAAGAAGGTAAGGTGACCGTCGTGGTTCTGGATGAAAACGATCCGGATGCGTCTAATACATTCAAGCTTACATCTCTTGATGTTATAAAAACGGGTATTGTTGTAGCTGTTCTTGCCATTATTTTTACGGTAGCAATTTTCTTCGTTACACCGCTCAGTTCAATCTATCAACAACAAATTGATGACCGGTTTCGCGATGAAGTTATTGCTATTAATGAAAGGGTTGAAGCGCTTCAGGATTCACTCTATGCCCGGGAAGTTCAACTAAATGATTTAAAAAACTTCCTGAGAACGGTACCTGATACCAGTTTTGTGGTGAACAATGATATCATAGAATACAATGATAGTGAAGCTGCTGATGAAAATAGCACATGGCGCGGTTCGGTTTCTGTTCCAACCTTTGAGATGCTGAACCAGAATCAAATTATTACGTCTTCAAAACTTGCAAAAGGCCCTGATTTTCCAAGTTTTTATCCGGTAGACGGAGTATTAACGCAAGGTTATTCAACTGATGACGGGCACTTCGGAATTGACCTTGCCGCTAATATGAATACAGAGTTCCGGTCCATTGCTGATGGAACAGTTGTGAATACGGGTTGGACAATTAACTATGGATATGTAATATACGTCCAGCATTCAGATGGCATAATGAGTGTTTATAAGCACAGTGCCAGACTTCTGAAAGAGCAGGGCGATGTGGTGTTGAAAGGCGATCTTCTCGGTCTTGTTGGAAACAGCGGGATTTTGAGTTCCGGGTCTCACCTGCATCTTGAGATTTGGAAGAATGGTGTTCCCCAAAATCCACTTATGTATCTTATGGAGTAATTTTCTAAATGTTTAATAATAATAAACCCAATAACCCAGAGAATAACGTGAACGGTACAACTCAAAAATCACCTTCCCTGAATATGATTAGTGAAGGCACAAAAATAAAAGGAACCATTAAATCCCAAAACGACATTCGCATTTCCGGCCGGCTGGAAGGTGAGGTGATTTGTAAAGGGAAAGTAATCGTTAGCTCAACCGCTCAGATTGACGGAAATATTACTTCGGCTGAAGCAGATATTGCAGGAAAAGTTGAGGGAACTATTAAAGTATCAAGCAAACTTAGCCTGAGACAGTCGGCCTCAGTTGGCGGAGATATTTTAACCAAAACTCTTTTGGTTGAAGAGGGTGCTCAGATTAACGGTAACTGCAGAATGGGTGCGCAAGAAGCCAATATTGACGGAGCAACAGATGCAGATTATGCAGAATCAACCGTGGTGAAAGAAAAAGCATAGCGAGCAATTGTTTGTTCAATGATCCTAAAAATAGAAAGTATTTAGAATATGCAAGCCTTGGGGTAGAGATTGCAGCCTCCTTTGCCGTGCCTATTTTAGCCGGCTATTGGCTGGATGAAAAATTTCAAACATCCCCCTGGTTTTTACTGTCGGGAATTTTTCTGGGAATTGTTTTAATGCTCGCCATTTTCATAAGGATCGCAAGAGACACAGGGAATAAGAGTTGATTTATTTCTGATATGATAAAAGAAGTACCAAAATATTTGCGGCTCAGCGTTTTAATATTTGCCCTTCTTGTTTTGGTTCTGATTTTGATGCTGCCAATCCAGGAACAAATTGGCTGGGCAACCGGCTATTTTCTTGGGCTCTTTGCAGTTATCGTTCACTTGGTTTCGTCCTCCATCTACAAAGATGCCGACGAGAATTTTCTTCGCCTGTACTTTATCTCACTGTTTGTTCGCTTCCTTATCGTTTGCGTTATATTCATCCTTATTCTTACAGTGACAAAAATCCACGAATTTAGTTTTACTGTTAGTTTTATAATTTCGTATATTTTTCATTCTGTAAACGAAGTGATATTTCTGAATTATAAACTCTCAAAATAATCGAGAATACTACCTTTTAAGATGAGTCGAATTTTGCGTCGGATAGCTGTTACAGCTCTCTTTTTATTGACCATAAATCCTACTGCATTGACAGCCGCAGACGCTACTGATACTGAAGAGAGTCAGAGTGAAAATCCAATCGATGTAATCGGGAAAGTTCAGGACCACCATTATCTTGATGTGGCCGGATACCATGTATACCTTCCGCGGATTATTTTTGTTGAAGGAAGTGCCCTGCCCAAGGTTTATGCAACGACAGAAGCAGCCGTTGAATCCGGAGAATTTGAAGAATTGCCGGACCACAGCCTCGTATCTACAACAGGGAATGAAATTGTGTTGGATATGTCCATCACTTCGCACTTGATGTATTTCTGGTTTGCCATTGTTCTAACGCTTTGGATAACCATTTCCATGGCGCGTAAGTATAAGAAAGGAGCGGGCCGTGAGACAGAGCCAACAGGCTGGTTTCAGAATTTGTTCGAACTCACCTTTGTTTTTGTTCGGGATGAAATTGCAAAACCAAACATAACCGAGAGTAAATACAAGAAATTTGTTCCGTATTTGTTTGCGGTATTTGTTGCGATCACCTTTATGAATTTGTTTGGATTGTTACCATGGGGTGTTACGGCAACAGCAGATATTACAGTAACGGCAATTTTAGCCGCTTTTACATTTTTTCTCACACAGTGGAACGGTTCGAAAGATCACTGGGAGCACGTGTTTATGTTTCCCGGCGTGCCGCCGCTTATGAGATTGATTTTAACGCCCATCGAAATTTTAGGTTTGTTCACCAAGCCACTTGCTCTGGCAGTGCGTCTGTTTGCGAACATGTTGTCTGGCAAGATTATGATTATTTGTATCTTGGGGCTGATATTTATTTTTACGGAATTTTTTAGTCCGGCCTTTGGTCTCGGGTCCAGTATTTTAGTAGTTCCATTGACCGTGGCACTCTATGTTTTAAAGGCCTTTGTTGGTGTATTGCAGGCATACATTTTTACCCTGCTTTCGGCGGTATTTATTGGAATGGCTGCTGAAGAACATGAGCATCATGATTACGAGGAAGGCGTGGAAATGCACGCATAAAAGAACTTTTAATATCTATTACTAATACTCAAAACACGACAAAAACAAAACAAGGTAAAAATTATGGGTTTATTAGCAGCAGGAATCGGAGCAGGAATCGCGGCAATTGGTGCCGGTATTGGTATCGGTATGATTGGTAAAGGAGCCGTAGAAAGCATTGCACGTCAACCTGAAGCTTCAGGCGACATCCGTGGTGCTATGATTTTGACAGCCGCTCTTATTGAAGGTGTTGCTCTTATTGCAGCTATTGTTTGTATTCTACTCGTTTTCTTCGCTTAATCATAAATCAACTCAATCATGACGCTGATTTTTGCAGAAGCAGCAAGTGGCGGTGGGGGAGGAATCCTCAATTTTAACAGTGGATTTGCCATATGGGTTGCCATTACCCTGATTCTTTTTCTGATTGTAATGGCCAAGTATGCTGTTCCGCTGATTATGGGTGCACTTTCTGAGCGTGAAGAACGAATCAAGGAGTCATTGGAATCCGCTGAAAAGGCTCTTGCCAAGGCGGAACAGATCTCCAAAGACAACGAAAAAGCTTTACGCGAAGCTGAAGTAAAAGCTCAGAAAATTCGGAAAGAAGCCCTGGAGGATGCCGAAATATTGCGGAACGAAAAAATTGAGAAGGCCAAGAAAGACGCGGCTAAAATTCTCGAAGACGCCCGCAATACAATTGAGCAGGAAAAACAGCGAGCACTTCAGGATCTTAGAAATGAAGTTGCGGAACTGGCTGTTAAATCTGCCTCTGTCATCATCCACTCAGAACTGGATAAAGAGAAAAACAAGGAATTGGTTGATTCATTTATCAACGATCTGCCAAAAACCAATTAATCAATGAGTACAAAGGCTGCACGGCGATACGCAAACGCTTTCCTGGAAATAGCAATCGAGCAAGACACTCTCGAAAAGGCCAGGGAAGATATGCTCTTGATTAAAAATACCATTGGGGCATCTGATGAACTGAGGTTATTCCTGAAAAATCCTATCGTTAAAAAAGATCAAAAGAAAAAAGCAGTTGAAGCGATCTTTAAAGATAAGGTTCAGGATATTACCCTTCAGCTCTATGAGCTTTTGTCGAAGAAGGACAGAGAATCTCTTTTTGAGGATATCTCCAAAAATTTTATTGAATTATACAATCGCCATAAAGGCATCATAGAAGTAAGTGTTACTTCCGCCAATAAACTGGAAAAAGCTCAATTAGAAGCATTGAGGAAGAGTATTGAGCAAACTACCGGCAAGAAAGTTGAGTTTAAAACAGAAGTTGATGAAGAGCTCATTGGCGGGCTGAAGTATCGGATAGATGATACCGTAGTGGATGGATCTGTTAAATTTAAATTAAATCAGTTGAAGCATCGATTGACTTCAACTGCAGTTGAATAAAAAATTAGGATATAGTAATGAGTCAAGTCAGACCCGATGAAGTATCGGCTATTTTAAGAAAACAACTGACCGGTTTTGACGGAGAAGCCGAAGTGTACGATGTGGGAACCGTTCTGGAAGTTGGTGACGGTATTGCGCGCGTATACGGGCTTTCCAAAGTTCAGGCCGGCGAACTTGTGGAGCTACCTGATTCGATTGACGATGAAGGAAACCCCGTTCGTGGAATGGTATTGAACCTCGAGGAGGACAACGTAGGTATTGTATTATTTGGTTCTACGAAAGTTGTTGAAGAAGGCGATACGGTTCAACGAACAAAAAGTATTGCGTCTCTCAATGTTGGTGACGGCCTGCTTGGACGGGTAATTGATCCGCTTGGTAAACCTCTTGACGGTAAAGGATCAATTGCCGGAGAAACGGTTCGTTTGCCTTTGGAACGAAAAGCTCCCGGTGTAATTTATCGTGAACCGGTGGGTGAGCCACTTCAGACAGGTATTAAAGCAATTGACTCGTTAATTCCGATTGGACGAGGACAGCGGGAGCTGATTATTGGCGACCGCCAGACTGGAAAAACAGCTGTAGCCCTCGATACAATCATCAATCAAAAAAATACACAGGATACTGACAAACCGGTTTTCTGTATCTATGTAGCGGTTGGGCAGAAAGGTTCAACGGTTGCATCGATCGTGAATACTCTTAAAGAATATGATGCACTTGATTATACGGTTGTAGTTTCTGCACCCGCCAGTGCTTCGGCTCCGCTTCGGTATATTGCACCATTTGCAGGTGCCGCAATAGGCGAATATTTCCGGGATACCGGACGCCATGCTTTGGTGATTTATGATGACTTGTCGAAGCAGGCTGTTGCTTATCGTGAACTTTCACTTCTTCTGAGAAGACCTCCGGGGCGTGAAGCGTATCCCGGTGACGTATTTTATCTGCATAGCCGTCTTCTTGAACGGGCTGCAAAAGTGATTGATAATGATGAGGTAGCCAAGCAGATGAACAACGTACCTGAAGAACTTGCACCGAAAGTGAAAGGTGGTGGATCACTGACTGCACTTCCGGTAATTGAAACGCAGGCAGGTGACGTATCTGCATATATCCCGACAAACGTAATTTCTATTACAGACGGACAGATTTTCCTTGATACCGATCTCTTTAACTCAGGTATTCGTCCTGCAATTGATGTTGGTATTTCAGTATCTCGTGTGGGTGGTTCTGCACAGGTAAAATCAATGAAGAAACTGTCTGGAACACTGAAGCTTGATCTTGCTCAGTATCGTGAACTTGAGGCATTCTCCAAGTTCGGGTCTGATTTGGATGCAGCTACCCAGCGACAACTTAAGCGTGGAGAACGTACGGTTGAACTGATGAAACAAGGTGAATACAAACCGTTGCCGGTAGAACAACAGATTGCACTGTTGAAAATCAACAATGAAGGCTTGCTAGATAAGCTCACGGTTGATCAAATTGGTGAGTTTGAAAACATGTTCCTCGAAACGGTTCATGCCAAATACTCACAGAAAATGGATCGGCTGGGTGAATCGGGTGTGCTTGATGATTCTTTTGGTGACGAGCTCCTTGAGACGGCCCAAAGCACGATTGATCAAATTATAGCAACAAACGAATAATAGGAACCGATGGCGAATCTTCGTGACATACGAAATCGGATCTCATCCATCCAGAATACGCAGCAGATTACAAAAGCCATGAAAATGGTGGCTGCAGCAAAGCTTCGCAAAGCGCAGCAGCGTATGACGGAGACGCGGCCTTATTCCAAGAAAATGGGAGAAGTCGTTTCGCGGCTGGTATCAGCTCAGCAAGAAATTCAAAACGATTTGTTGCGCAAACCGGAAGAGATTCGAAAAGTATTGTTGATTGTTGTTGGATCAGATCGCGGACTTTGCGGCGGATTCAATAATAATCTTTTCAGAAAAGTTGAAAGTACGATATCTGATCAGTATGCCGGGTTTCATAAGAATGGAGATCTGGATGTTATTACCATCGGGAAGAAAGCATCCGGTTACTTCAAGAAGCGAAATTATAACGTTGTTCAGTCATATCCCGGTTTCTTCGATAATCTGAATTACGAAGAAACATCGGCCATTATGAAGTATGCGACTGATAATTTCGTTGAAGAAAATTACGATAAGGTTCTGATAGCGTTTAATGAATTTAAAACGGTTATCAGCCAAAACAGATTGGTTGATGAGGTACTGCCTCTTCAAACTGATTTTATTGAGGATACGGATCAGTCTTCTTCGGAAACTGATTATATTTACGAACCTGATCCGGAGTCAATTCTCGATAAGCTTTTGCCCGTTCATTTGAATATGCAATTATGGCGGGCTGTATTGGAATCGAATGCTTCTGAACAGGGTGCGCGAATGGCAGCTATGGATAATGCAACCGAAAATGCCAAAGAGCTGGAACAAGATCTGAAACTTGAGTATAATCAGGCCAGACAAAGCGCTATTACCACAGAAATTTCTGAAATTGTTTCCGGCGCTGCGGCCCTGGAAGACAATTAATTTTTTTGATTTACGATTTCTGATTGAAGATTTTTGAATGACGTATTTTTTAGCAAATAATCATCAATCAAAATTTTTTGGAGGGATGGCAGAGTGGTCGAATGCGGCGGTCTTGAAAACCGTTGAGGCCTCGCGGTCTCCGGGGGTTCGAATCCCTCTCCCTCCGCATTAAACATCAGGAAAAGCCTCAACTCAATGTTGGGGCTTTTCTTTTAAATAATGACAATATTCGTACGTTTTGGCTTAAACATTTCAATTTTAGAAAAACGCCATAATGTCAAATTATAAGAAATTACTCGTCTCGGGATTATTAGCGCTGCTTTTTCTGTTTGGCAGCCGGCCTGCATCAAGTCAGGATACACTCTCAATTAATCTGACTGAATTCATAGACAGAGGTCTGAAAAATTCCGGCCAGGTTGCTTATGAAAGCGGAAAAGTTGATTTAGCTGAAAACCGTATCCAGGAAATGAGAGGGCAAAGAATTTTACCCAGATTTGAACTGAACACACAACACGGAGTGGTACCGGGTGTAAAAACCAATGTGCCGGGTCTTGGTGACGGAGAACTTTATCTGGATCCCGATCTTTCTAACGATTGGGAAAACTGGGCCGTTTTTACCCGTGCCGAAATATCTGCTACGCAACCAATTTTTACATGGGGTGCACTTTCAAATGCCGTCAAAGCGGCAGAAGCCGGGGCAAAATCAGCCCAATATGAATTCGGTGCTGTGAAAGCTGAAGCTGAACTAAGGTTATTCGATCTGTATTACAGCTACTTGCTGGCCATCGAAATTTCCAGGATTTTAGAAGACGCCAACAGTCAACTTGGAACAGTACAAAATACAATTGACGAGATGCGGGAAGATGGGAGTTCCGATCTGAAAGAGTCTGACGTATTTAAGTTTCAAATCTTCCAAGCAGAATTTGTAACGCGTAGAACGGAAGTGGAAGAATCGCTTGCTTACATTAGAAGAGTATGGAATTATGCCTTACAATCTGAGCCGGGTGTTACTTACGTGCCGGAATCAAACTTTCTGGATCCGGTTCCTTACGAGCTGGAAGATTATTCCTATTATCTTGAAACTGCAATGGATGAACGCCCTGAAATGCTTGGGGTAGAATATGGAATCACTGCTCTCGAAAACAGGTTGGAGGCAGAGAAAGCACAGCAATATCCATTATTATTTCTCGGGGTTACCGGTAGTTTCGCTCATACACCCAATCGGCCCCGGCAAACCAATCCCTTTATCAGGAATACTACAAACTATGGCAACGTTGGCATTGGGTTCGGGATTCGGCAGAATCTGAATATTTTCTCCATGCGTGCTTCGGTTGATAAAGCCAGGATTGAGTACAAACGTGTAAATGATCTCGAAAAAGCTTTATCCGACGGTATCATATTAGACCTTAATGATCGTTATCGTGAGGCAGTGGTCGCTGAAACAAGAATGCAACAGACGGAAGAGGCACTCGTTACAGCACGGCAATGGGTCCGAAACGAGCAACTAAATTATGATATTGGTTTTGGAGACGTTGAAGATTTGCTGGATGCCGTACAAAAAGAGCTTGAACTTCGAGTTCAATTGAAACAAAATATCTTTGATTTAAATAAAAAGGTAGCGGCATTACACAGAGCAGGCGGCCTGCCTATTTCTCAACTGAATTTAAATTAACAGAACATGTTGAAAACATTTTACACTATTCTCATCCTGGCATTATGGTTTATACCTTCTGTTTCGGCACAGACCGAGGTAGATAATATCCGTACAATGCTGGAAGCACGCGATCAGGAGATTAAAGAATTATTGGGTCCATCCGGTACAGAATACACTCAGGAACAGCGGAATCAACTGAAAGACATCATTAATGACGTGATCAATTATCAGGCCATGGCAGAGTATGCTTTGGGCGATACTTATAACGAAATTAACGATGAAGAAAGAGAAGAATTCGTATCTTTATTTTCAACTATAATTCGAGATAACTCTTTGAACCGACTGGATATTTACAGGGCTGAAGTTGCCTACAACAATATTGAGGTTGAAGATAATTCAGCATTTGTTGAAACCACTGCAACTCTTGAAGATGTTCGCACATCCGTAGATTACGATCTTGCAAGTTTCAGTGAAAACTGGATGGTAACAGATATCATCATCGATCAGGTTTCAACCGCCGATTCCTATCAGCGTCAGTTTCAAAGTATTATTCGGCAGCGGGGTTTTGACGCACTCATGGAGAGTTTGCGGCGCCGTGCGGCTCGATCGTCAACATAATTTAAATGCATGAATTCTTCATTCTCCAGTGCTCCACTTGCAGACGAAGGTTATGTGTATTCAACTTATGGTAATATAAAGTACCTGAAGCATGCAGTAGCAAGTATTAAAACGCTGAGGAGATATGACGAAAAGCGCCCGGTAGCTCTTTTCTGTTCCAAAAAACACGAGGAACTACTCTCAGAAATTTCAGCCGATCTATTCACCCATATTTTTCACCTGCCGGAAGAACATCGCTCCATTACAGGGTTTAAGCACAATGTGTACCGTTTTATGCCCTTCAAAAGGAACCTTTTTTTAGACAGTGATATTCTTTGGTGTAAAAATCCGGATGCACTTTGGAAGCAATTTTCTGCATATAAGTTTACAATCACCGGAAATCAAAGTTCAGACCTGTTTTTTGGTGCCGCCAAGGGATTTCCAGTACTCAAAGATTTTTTGTTACGCCGACGAAAAAGAACGTTAAGACGGTTTAATCTCACATATTTAAGCCGGGTTCAATCCGGAATGATCTATGCTGCGGATTCCGAGTTAACGAAAGAAGTTTGTGAACTTGCCAAAACAATGCTAAGCCGGAGAGGGGAAACCCACTTTCGAAGCCGAAAAGAAGAGGAAGGGCGTAGTGAAGAATCGTGCGAATGGAGTTTCGCAATGGCAATGGCAAAACTAAAAGTTCAGGTGATGCCGTGGCTGAATGGTTTTGAAAGTCCGCAGCTCGATTTTATTGAACATTATACCCGGTACGACGAAGATTTTAAAAATGTGGAATGCCTGTTGTTTAGCAACAAATTTATTTACGATTTAAAAGGCTTGAAAAATCGGTTTCTTCAAAAAATATTAATCAGCATTTTTACTTCGGTTCCCGGGAAGGGAGATTATCTGTATGTAACTCCCTATTGTTTGCATTTTGGGTGGTATCATCAAAAAAAACCACTCGATATATTTTCAGAGAAGTGTTGGCAAAGCCTTATAGACGAGTCATAAAAAGTTCGGACAATCTGGTCCTTTCGGTGTACTTTTAAAACCATCTCATAGATGCTCAAACGATAACTGCTATTGATGAAAAAGGTATTGATGATTGCACCTTACTTTTTGCCAAGGCGAAGAGTAGGTGCACTGAGGCCATTTAAATTTGCAATTCATCTCAGCTCGTATGGCTATCAGCCGGTAGTACTCACTATATCATATCCGGAAGGGGAGTTTACGGATTTGGAAAAAAAGCTTCTCGATGACATTTCAATTATTGAGATCAAATCACCTTTTGACAGAACAACTTCCAAAACACAAACGAAGTCAACAAAGAGTGGATCTGAAAATCTGCTTCTCAATTGGTTGGATAAACAAACCCCAATAGATTCCTGGATTTACCTGTTGCGGTGGAAATACGGTGAAATTCTTCGCAGGGTAAAACAAGTAAACCCCGATATTATTTGGGCCACCGGGGATCCCTGGTCGGGTTTATGGCTGGGTGAAAAGTTGTCCCAAAGCTTATCAAAACCCTTTATTGCAGATTTCAGAGATCCATGGACATTGACTGAAGTTAATCTTCGGGAACGGTCAGGGTTTTCTATGAGAATTGATAAGCGAGTGGAAAAAAGAGTTGTTCAAAATGCTGATAAACTGATTTTTACTTCGGGTTTGACTGAAAAAAGATATGTTGAAAAATTTAATCTGCCGGAATCCAAAACCAGGACCATCTACAATTCTTATGATTCTACGCTTACCAGAGTTCACAAAAAGGAAACCTGGGGGGATCGGCTGAATCCGGATTTTCTGAATATGATTTTTTTCGGGAGATTCAGGCGTTTGAGTCCCGTTACCGCAGTTGCAGATGCTCTAAGGGAATTAAAAACCATGAACCCGAAAGATGCTTCCTATATTCATATTCACAGTTTTGGTGAACCTGATTCCGAGAGTTTGAAGACGATCAAACAATACGGACTTGAAGAAAATTTTATTTATCATGACCCGGTAGTACCCGAGAAAATGGTACCGGTTTTGGAAAGTGCCGATATTCTTTTATTGAGCACAAATATGGAACGCGAAGAAATTATACCCGCAAAACTTTGGGATTATCTCTCTGTTGAAGTACCTATTTTTTCAATTGCTCCCAATCCCGAAGTAGGAGAAATTATTATGAGGAGCAAAGCAGGTATCCAGGTTCATCCCGATGAGAAAAAAGAGATTGCAGAACTCTTACAATCATTTGCAAAAGCAAAAAGAGATGACGAAACCTTGTTGCTGTCACCTGAGAAAGAGATACCAGATCGAAATATTTATGAGGCAAAACATACATCAGGAGAACTGGCCTCAGTGTTTGACGACCTCCTAAAGCATGGCTAAACAAGGCTCTAATTTATCGGAGAAGGCAGGTGTCGTCGTTTTTGCGAGGATTGTAACCACGGTTATTGATCTGGCAATTGCCATCGCAACGATTCAACTTCTTTCCAAAACAGACTTTGCAATCATCATATATCTCCTGATGATTCATGAAATGGTCAGGAATCTTGCAACGCTTGGATTTCCCGATAGCGTATTTTATTTCTTTGAGCGAGTCAGTGGAAGTGCAAAACGTGCGTTCGTTACCCAGACCACGCTTTTGTTATCAGCTTCTGCAATTGTTGCAGGAGCAATCATTTTACTTGTGAGTTACATCGCTCCCTCTCTTTTAACAGAATGGGATGCCGCCAGTATAGACCAGGTTCAGTATTTGTTGCCGTTTATGGCGCTCGTAACGGTTTGTGAAATCCCCACCTGGCCGGTTACAAATATTCTTTTGGCGTTAGATCGCCAACGGGATTCTGCATGGTTCGAGATGATTACCAGTTTGTTAACCTTTTCCCTTCTGATTGGCCCGCTTGCGCTTGGATACAGTTTGGAGATTGCTGTTTATGGGCTCGTAGCATACGGACTGATCCGGTTTGTCGGATCTATGATCTGGATGAAAATGGTTCTGCCTGAAGGCAAACTGAGTGATTCTGAGATTTCAGTAAAAACCCAGGTCAATTTTTCAATCCCCCTGGGACTTTCTGCACTTGTAAATAAAATTAACCGAAACGTAGATAAACTTATCGTTTCAATTCTGCTTCCAGTTGCGGCTTATGCCGAGTATTCTCTGGGTGCACAGGAAGTTCCCATTATCCGCGTAATTCCGTTTGCAGTCGGGTCCGTACTTATAAGCCGGTATGTAGAATTCCAGCTTGAATCAAAAAAAGACGAGTTATTGGCACTGTGGTACAGAGGGGTAGAGAAGGTAAGCTTAATGGTGATTCCACTCACGATCCTTTCTATCATTGTTGCTTCCGATTTGATTGCCATTATCGCTGAATCGGAGGGAACCAGTTATCGCGATGCGGTGCTTCCTTTCCAAATATATAACCTGATTGTGTTGATTCGGGTAACTCACTACGGAAGTATCCTCCAGGCATTCGGAGACACAAAAGGAGTGCTGTATCTAAGTATAAACCTGGTTATTGCGAATCTCATTTTAAGCATTCCACTAACCCTGCTATTCGGTATAAACGGGACGGCCATGGGTACGCTCATTGCCAATTTATATAACTGGTACATTACCCTGCGAAGAATCGGCGGCCATATGGAACTACCCGCGCGAAAGGTTTTGCCATTTCCATATTATTTGAAAGTCTTGGGAGTTTCGGCAGCGGCAGCACTCCCCATTTGGTTTGGAAGGTTTGAGCTCATTGCTGAAAATGAAGCATTGAAAGGATTACTTCTGAGCACTATTAGCTACCTGGTTCTCTTTTCAATTATTGGAACCGTGACAAATGTCATTTCAAGGAAAGACTGGAGACAGCTCAAAAACTGGATGATGCTGAAATTCTTGTCCGGCAAATAATTAGTACGAATTCATTACAGCTCTCCTCAGGCAGGAAGCCTTAGCAGTTTTCAATCGAATTTATATATTAAGGGAGAATATATATAAATGGAGCTACGTATTTATATGGGAGTTTTTCAAACAATTTATCAGGGTACAAATGAATTCACCAATTGAAAAAATCAAGCGAACGAGTCGTTACTTATTCTATAAGTATAAAAATAACTGGTATTTCCCCCCCAATGTAGCACATATTACAGGTGGCAAAATGGCGAAGGGAACCTACGAACCAACAATTAAAGATCTGATTAAAAAGAATTTAAAGGAAGGAAATACTTTTTTAGATCTGGGAGCAAATGTCGGATATTTTTCAAGATTTGCATCAGGTATTGTAGGAGAGAGTGGGCATGTCTATGCATTTGAGCCAGAACATTCCAATTATCATGCTCTATGTGACAATACAGTTCATTTAAAAAATATAACTCAGTTCAACTTTGCTGTTTCTAATGAGCTTAGATTGCTAAATTTCTTTGCAAGTTCTCATGCTTCATCTCACAGTATTTTTAATACAAGTAAAAATTTAAACGGCTCACAATTTTCCGTTCCCTCTTTAACACTCGACTTTTTTTGGATGACATATCTGGAAAAAAGAGAAATCAATTTAATTAAGATTGATGTAGAGGGTGCTGAGTTGCTTGTTTTGCAAGGAATGGAAAAAATGTTGTCAGAGAATAAAGTAGGAGCAATTATTCTTGAATTTCATCCCGAGATCATTTTAAGTGCCGGAGGAAATTATCAGTCTTTATATTCAACTCTCGAGAAAAACTTCCACATTTTTTTAATGGATGATGAAGCTGAAAACAGGGTGCAGTTAAATTCCGGAAAACAGTTTACTGATACTGTTCAGGAGATCTTAAAAAAAGATGAAAAAAAGAGGTTGAATTTTTTCTTCGAAAGAAAACTTCAGGCAGAAGAAATCAATCATTGATGTTTATTTTATCATAAATGGCTTCAACGTTCCGAACCATTTGTTGAATACTATATGCTTCTTCAATTGTTTTCCTGGCTTTATGGCGAATCTGGTTGAGGTCGAATTCATTCCGAAAGATTTTTTCCATGATATCTGCAAGGCCGTCCGCATCTCTTTCATTTACGAGAAAGCCGGTTTTTTTGTCTTCTATCACTTCGGGAATGGCCGCGTGTCTTGTGGTAACAACCGGTGTGCCTTGTGCCATTGCTTCCAGGATCGTGTTCGGCAATCCTTCCATGTCACCGTCTTTTGCCGTTATGCTTGGCGCCAGTAACAGGCTGTGCTGATGGTGAGCCTCAAGAATTCTTTCCACGGGTTGATATCCATGAAAATGAACCTGCTCCAAAAGACCTGATTTTTTTGTGAGATCCTTCAGCCCCTTCATGCCGGGGCCATATCCGTAGATATTAACAATAGGTTTTATACCCTTTTCCCTAAGATTGGATATGGCCTGTATTCCGTATTCAAATCCTTTTTTTTCTACCATTCGTCCCACCATCATAACCTTGGGGGTTGAAGGGAGGGATTCATTAAAATTTGCCCCATTTAAATCCACACCAAACCTTACAATCGAAATTTTCTCCTCAGGAAATCCAAGTTTTATTAACTGATTTTTCATGAATTCGCTGGCAGCGATAAAATGTGCGGCATTGGCGGCAAGCTTTCGATAACGCCGTTTCCACCCAAATTCGGATGGTAACCTTGAAACGTCTGTGCCATAAAAACTGGTGAGGAGTGGAATTCCAGACTTTTGAGTAGCTTTAATAAGTTTCACAGCATCGTATCCAAAATGTGCATGAACCAGATCGGGTTTTTCTTGTCTTAAAACCTGGTTGTAAAAAGGAAGCGTCATATTACTGTGAAAAGCTGCAAAATTAATCCACGATGCCAATCCTTTTTGGGGAACCTCAAAGACACGTATGTTATCCGTAAAGGCTCTTTTTCGATAACAAAGGGCAATAGGCTGGTAGGAAAGGTGATTTTGGACAAGGCGGTCAATAAAAGTCTCTGATTTGTTCAGAAAATTTGTCTTGTAATGCAGTACTTTTTTCATTCAGATTGAAAGTATAAAATGACGCCCGGCTTTATAAATTATTTTGAATAAGAGAGGAATCCCAAAAAAGCAGTAATCCAAAGAAGTAAAACAAAATAGAATCTTTTTCAAGGTAAAAGGTTCTTACCAGATCAACAAAACTATTCATTAAAAAGCGTTTGGCTGTCTGACCAGAAAATAATCCAATGCAGATTAAAAAAGACAATTGTTACTGAAAGAAAAATTAAAATTGTACCTTCTTAGCGTTTGTCAATGCCGTGTTATTCCCTTAACCTTCTTATAGAAATAGATTTAGATTGATAAAGTCTGCGTTAGGAAATCAATAGATAATGAGTGAAAAGACTGTCCGAAAGATTTTTATAGTCATCCTTATTTTTCTTCCTCTCCAATACATTCTGGTTGGCATTTTAGGATATTACAAAGCAGAGCCCTGGCCGGCGTTTGTGTTCCCGGGGTTCAAAAATGTCTATCAAATTCAGGATCATTATCTTATCCGGGAAACTCGATTTGAGTTTTATAATCCTCAGGGAGAAAAGATTACAAGTATACAGCCATACCGTTTTTTCCCGGAACTGCCTCGTTCTCAAATTGCGGGATTGATGCGTTCATTATTTCCTGCTCAAAAAGAATTGGAAGAGTTCTCGCCCCGGGCAAAGGAGTTTTTTTATGAGAACAGCAAAAAAGTTGCCGGACAGGATGTAGGCCGTATGGAGATCGTACATAGCGTTGATTTCCTGGAGTCGGGGGGAGATAATTTGGTGGCAGACTCAACGAAGCGGGAACTGATCGGAGTGATTGATTTTACTAAATAATGAAAGAGAAAGATTTAAAACCGTTTGAACGCTGGATATTTGAGACGTATACGGTGTCTGCTGAGGGACTCGGGTTGTACCGAATCATTGCTTCTCTGTTTATTCTGTTTTTTTTGATTCCCGGAATGGGATTCGATCATTACCAATACCTGGCCTCTTTACCGGCCGATTTTTATAATCCCCCGCCGGGCCCCATGATGTTGTTTGATGGATTTCCCTCATTTATCATCTTTCAGGTTTTATATGGCCTTGCTCTGCTTTCCGTATTTGCAATGCTCGTAGGGTATCAGACAAAATGGGCGTCTATTTCATCGGGGATTTTTATACTCGTTTTGCAAGGTTTGATTTATAGCATTGGAAAGGTCAATCATGAGGTATTGGTGCCATTGGGTCCCATTTTGATGGCATTTACAAATTGGGGGAATCGTTTTTCTATCGATTCCATGAAGCCACCGGAAATTAAAACCGAGAGACCTGTTGAGAGCTGGCCCCTTGTACTGTTATCTATTTTTATAGGGTTTATGATGTTTACTTCAGGCTGGCCAAAGATTTTGGGAGGCTGGCTGGATCCATCCACGCATGCTGTGAAAGCTCATTTGTTTAACCAATTTTTTGTCCATGAACGGGAAGCCTATTTAGCCGGGTATGCAATTCAGATAAACAGCCAGATTTTTTGGGAATTTCTGGACTGGATTACCATTATTTTTGAAATTGGTTTTTTGATTTCTATTCGTAAATCGAAATGGTTTAGGTTTTTTCTTGTTATTGCAGTGCTCTTCCACTTCTCGACCAAGATGCTTCTAAACATTTCATTTTTACCAAATTTCTTGGCCTATGCAGCATTTTTAAATTGGGATCAAATTTATAAGTCCAACAAATCCATTTTTCAAAATTGGGCAGGATATGATGAAAAAAGAGCCAGAAACAAATCGGTAACCTGGTTTATTATTCCGATTTTAATTCTTTTCTCCATTCTGAAATGGATCAGCGTTCAGAAATTTTTTCTTGTAGAATCTGACCTGATGCTTCATGAATCCATTTTCCTCTTCTTTGCTGTTTTGGTTGTACTCTATATTTGCATCAAATCTCTATTTAGAAGAAAGAATAGCCCCTGAACTTTTCAAACAGTCATCAAATGGTTCGTTCGATCCAGTCTGGTGTTGTTTTGATAACAGAGTCGAGCAATTTATACCAGGGATAGCCGATTAAAATCAATTGAATGACGAATGCATCAAACCGGATGTTCATGGTCATTGTAATCCCCAGATGCATCCCGATGATAAGTGTGACGGTATACGGACGAAGTTTTTTCCACCACAAGGTTACTCCAATCATTTCGGTGAACCAGCCGAAGAGCAGGATCACAGAAGCTATGGCCGTACTTTTTAGAGCCATTTGTTGTAGAAAATTCGGGCTGTACACTCCTTCCCTGGAAAGAATATCAATGCTTTTTTCGCTAATCCATAGCCAAAGATGTCGGCCGTCAAACCAATGGATGCCGGTGCCTATCATTTTGGCTATAAATGAGGATGTATATCCCAAGCCTACAAAGAAAATAATGGATCCCATAACAAATCGGGGCATCTGCTTTTTGCCGGGAAAGAAAATAGCGCCGATTGTAAAACAGAAAACGGCCATCCCGATCAGGTTTGAACTGTGGGGGATTTCTCCCTGAGAAAAACGGATCACATATTGCATGTGCAGAAGGAACATCACGAGGGGGTACATCCATTTTGTACCGAGGCGAAAGAAAGCCAGAACGGCAAATACGGTTATCAAACCGGCAACAACAAGTGCAAGCTGATTTTGAAAGAAAAGCGAAACATCGATATAGTTGGCAAGCCCCAGGGGCAGTACAACTTCGAAATTGCGTAGTTGTGCATAAAAGCCCCATTCCCAGGCATATTTAATTACATACGAGACGATAAAGAGTTCAAAAAATTTGAAGAACCAAAGTTCCCCGGGAGAAACACTTCGATTGGGTTCAAATAGTTGATCTGCAATTTTTTCATACCATTTCATACTACTCACCTCTAAAATAATCTGATTCTTCAAGCCGTGGATTTACATAAACGGAATCTGCAGTAACCAAAAGAAAAGGTTGAATAACAACCACAACTGAATCTGCCCCAACCAATCTGCCATTTACTTTAGCTGTCATCCATCGTTCAGAACCAATATTACCGGGCCCAAACATTGTGCGGAGCGCATTTCGGCGGCTTTCTGTCCAATTTTCAGTTTTTGAGATGAAATTTGAAAAATCGATCTGGTCAACTCCATAGCTTCCAATAGCAATGGGTTCAACAGATAAGTCGGAGAGAGTACTCGGTTCCCAGATTTCATCATCAGGAGTATTTGTTACATCCAGCACGATTGCCCTTGTCCAGGGATTTCCGGCTTTTGAAAACATTGGATAAATACTGAAGGGCCAAAATTCACCTTTGTGAGAAGCGACAAGAACTCCGTAACAAAGAAGTATAATGCCGATAATTTTCATGGCTCTTCTTGAGTGAGACTTTGTCATTTATTTTAAAATTTTTATGTATTAGCAGATGACTCTCTAAAGATAAATGATTTTAAAAAACTTTGAACTTTTTAGCAGTAATTACTGCTCATTATATAAGTTGAAAACTGAATGGACAGTTTAATCAAAATCACTTTTAAGTGAGAGATTACTTATTTTACGTGATTTACTTGTGTACACATAAAAATTGATGCAGAAACTAATACGATTTTTACAACCCCTTGTTGAGTTTAATACCCGTCATCCATTTTGGGTACTTATCATATCAATCGGGCTTGCTGTTTTGGGAGGGATATACGCCCTTCAATTGAAAATTGATACAGATATTGCCAATCTTCTTCCGGATTCTCACCCGAATGTTCAAGCACTTGAGCATCTGCAGGAAATAGCTGGTGGCGAAACTGAAATGAAAGTCGGGATAAAATCACCGAGTTTTGAGGCAAACCTGGAATTTGCAAATGCCCTGATGGACAGCAGCCTTCAGTTGCACAATTCAAGATTAAACATTAACTATTTTAACAGGGCAGAGCTAAAACGGGAAACGGATGTTCTAAAAGACAATGCCCTTTATCTTGCCACAATCCCGGAACTTCAACAGATCGAAGATTTTTTACAGCAGGAAATTGATAAGGCAAGGGAGGAAGCAAACCCGTTTTTTATAGATTTTACGGATGACTTTGAAGATGAGGAGGAAACTGATGAAGGCTCTGAAGAGATAGATGATTTCAGAGAGAGCTACGATAGTTTGATTCCTTCTGAATATCCTGTCAATGTCGACAGTACTCTTGTTTTGCTTTCGCTATATCCTGCCGGTTCGCAAAATGATATTCGTTACCTGGAAGATATGTTTGAAGAGTACCAGGACCTGATTGATTCCATGAACCCGGCTTCTTATCACCCCGAAATGGAAGTACAATTCGGGGGACGGCTAAAGCGTCATTTAAACGAATTTGAATCGATTATGAATGACGTTTACAATAGCTTTTCTCTTGGAATTTCCAGTGTCATTCTTTTGGTGATGCTCTACTTTGGTATCAAGAAATATTTCAACTACCGAAGGGGAGTAGACAGCGATCAGCAGTACGGTATTTTTCAGCACATTATCCGGTTGCCGGTTCCTATTCTCATTATTGGCCTGCCGCTTTTAATCAGTTTAGCATGGACCTTTGGCATTGTTTATTTGGTACTGGGTGTTTTAAATACAATGACCTCTGTCTTATTCGTCATTCTTTTTGGATTGGGGATTGATTACGGGATCCATTATTACGCCCGTTATATTGAAATCCGCTCAACAGGCGAATCCATTGAGAAGAGTATCATCTCATCCTACCAAAAAACGGGAACGGCAATTTTGGTAAGTGCCGTTACTACAGCTTCAGCCTTGTTCATACTTCTTGTAGCAGATTTCAGAGGTTTCTCTGAATTTGGATTTATAGCGGGCCTGGGTATCATTCTGGCACTTTTCTGTATGTTGTATGTCTTACCGTCTCTCATCGTAATATTCGACCGCTGGAACTGGATATTGTTAATTAAGAGATCCGAAGAAGTTTCAACAGAACCTGCAATCAGGCGATTTCCTTTTTCAAAACTTATTGTAGGCACGGGTGTTTTAGTGTCGGTAGTTGTACTTCTTTTCGTTGGAAATCTTCGGTTTGAATATGATTTCGGTGAGCTAGAACCGGAGTTCGAAGAGTATGAGGAGTTCAGGGATTTTATTCAAGGGGCCGACAGTAATACCCGCAGAAATCCCGCTTACATTGTGGCCGATAATACGGAGGATGTTTTCAAAGTACTTGATAAGGTACGGGAGAAAATGAATACAAATCCCAATACTCTAATTGATGACGCTGAAGCACTTCAGGAGCGGTTTCCCCCAACTGAAGAGAGAGCAAATGAGAAGCTTGAACACATTTCAAGAATTCGGCAACTGCTTCAAAACGATTTTATAGTAGGCCAGGAAAGTGAAAACCTGGATATTCTTCGAAGAGGTTCGCAAACCACGGAACCCCTTGAGGATAATCGCATACCGGAATATTTAAAAAACCGGTTTATGACGAAAGATGGCGAGATCGGCCGTTTTGTCATTGTGTATCCCAAATCGGGATTATCTGACGGGTTGAGGTCCATTGCGTTCAAGGAAGAAATTGGCAACATAACTCTCGATGATGGAAAAGTATACCATTCGGCGAGTACATCCATTGTAGCAGCCACCATGCTCGACCTGATGCGAAAGGAGAGTCCCTACATGGTTACGGCAACATTTATTGTGGTGTTTATACTCATTTTCATATCCTTCCGGAGCTTCCGCTGGACGCTGATTGCACTCATTCCACTTCTGATTGGGTTGCTTTGGCTCTTTGGAATTTTGTTGGTATTTGGCCTCAAATTTAATTTCTACAATCTTGTAGTTTTGCCGGCTATTCTTGGTATTGGGTGTGATAATGGTGTACACCTTGCACACCGTTTTCGTGACGAAGGCAAGAAGAATATGTGGGAAGTTCTGTCAAGTACGGGACAGCACATAACCATTGGTTCACTGACAACCATGATGGGTTTTGCCGGTCTGCTGTTTACCAATCATCCGGGATTACAATCCATTGGGGTGATGGCCGTCGTTGGAATTGGCATGACACTCTTGGCAGCTCTTATTCTTTTGCCATCAATAGTTCAGGTTTTGGAAGACAAACAGATGATACACGATTGAGAGTATTTTATTCATGGAAATTGTCCGGTGGATTGATTTCCATGAATTTTTCTCTGCACGCAAGGATAAGCGGCAATAACTGTTTCTTTGTTCGATATGATTTTAAAAAGCGGCCTGATCTTTTGAAATTCAGAAAGAGAAACTCTTTGATAGACCGTTTTAAATCCATGCTGATTTCAGCTTTCATACGGCTGACAGCTTTATCATCTAATATATTACTTCCATTCAGTATGAAATGAGAAATATCCGGCGGCAGAGAAAATTTTGTTTTGATTTTTGTTCCGTTTCGGTCTTCTCGATCGTGAAAAATCAAAGAATCGGGTACGATCCCGGTTTTGAAATTGTGAAAGGTAGCTCTTTGGATGTAGTTCCTGTCTTCATCGTAATGTTTGAATAATCGATCTTCAAAAAATCCCACTTTCATCAGGCATTCCCTCGAGATTAGCCAGGCCGCAGCATTCACAAAGTTGACCCTGTATAGTGACTGTAGATTTTTACCTCTGATTAAATCAGAGTAATAATTCCTGCCTTCATCCTCTGGATTGGAAATGTACCGGATATAGTTAAAGTCTAGCAGTTCTCCGGATCTGTTCATATGAATAGGGCTCAGGACTCCATATTCCGGGAACTCCTGAGCTGTCGAGACAAGGTTCTCAATAGTGTTCGGTTCCATCCATGCATCCTGGTTCAGAAGAAATACAAAATCACATTTTTGGGATAATGCTTTCTTCATCGCCATATTATTTGCCTCTGCGAAACCAACATTTTCACCCAATTCAATAAGATGAAAATCAGGATACTCATTTTTAATAATCTCTACAGAGCCATCTTCAGAATGGTTATCTACGATAATGGGATGAAGATCCAGGTTAGAATTTAACAGGCTGTCAAGACATTTTCTTAACCATGGTTTGGGATTATGAGTTACAATAATTACATAAACTTTCATATCATATTTTCGTGTTGAGTAGAACCAATGAGCAATCTATTTCTGCTAAGCTTGCATATATTCAGTCAAATGAGCAAAAAGCTTTACATGATATTATGTGTCTGAAATATAAAGGAAATAAGAAGTAGTCAGGGTATATTTTATGGTTACGAAAACAGAATCCGTTGTGCTCAGAACGATTGATTACAGTGAATCGAGTCAGATTGTTACTTTGTTCACCCGTAAGCACGGCATTATTGCAGTTATCGCAAAAGGGGCGAAGAGGCCCAAAAGCAAATTTGCTGCTCTTATGGTGCCCGGGCAGGTTCTGGAAGTTGTGGTGTATGTAAAACCAACCCGAAGCGTTCAAACCCTCTCGGAAGCTTCGGCCATGTTAAAGCTCGACCAGCTTCGCATTGACCTTGAAAAGATGGCCATTGCCACAACAACACTGGAGCTGATCAACCAGGTTTTGCATGAAAATGAAGTGAATGAACCTCTATTTGCTTTCGTTGTAAAATTTCTGAGTTGGGTCAACGAATACGAAAAAACGAGCCGGGTTATTTTCCCCTATGTACAGCTTCGGGTCATGGAGCTCATTGGTATTGGGTTACAACAGGATCCGTCTGTGGATGAAGAAACATCCGCCGGTTATATGAATATAGAATCAGGTACGTTATCATCAAAGGCCGAGGGCGATCAGTCCATTCGTCTTACGTGGCAGCAATTTATTTTTTTAAAGAAATCACTACATTCAAAAAAGGAATCCATTTTTGAGACGGATTTTAAAAAAAGTGAACTAAGTGAGTTAATTGAATATTTAGACAAATATATTCGTTACCATGTAGAAGGAGTAAAGCCCCGTAAATCCGACCAAATTTTTGAAAAGATTTTGAATAACTGATATGAAATTTCGCGATAAAATTCTTTCCGGTATCCTGCTCATACTTATTGGAGTTATGATGGGGATGATACTGATGTTGTTTCGGAATGGATCTTTTCAGCTCGATTTGGCCGAAGTAAAAGTCACGGAAGTCAACAGAAGTGCCGAACCTTTTTGGAGTGATGAAGATCTTGAAAAAATTGATGACCGCTTTATTTTCAGAACAGCGGCAAAAAAAGTGACTCCTACCGTGGTTTACATCGAAACCATCGTTACAAATAACAATCGAAGGTCTGACGATGAGGAGCCAGAAGAGGATGGATTCTGGGAACGGTTTCTTCCGCCAAGAGCCCGGACGGTTGGATCAGGCGTACTCATTTCAAGAGACGGTTATATTCTCACCAACAATCATGTTATTGAAGATGCGGTCCGCGAAGGTATCACCGTTACGCTGAATGATAAACGTACATTTGAAGCAAGAATCGTAGGGCGGGATTCAAGTACCGATCTTGCAGTGCTGAAAATTGATGGTGCTGAATTACCAGCTGCTGTTATCGGGAATTCCGATCAGGTTGAAGTGGGCGAGTGGGTCCTGGCCATTGGCAATCCTTTCCGATTACGTTCAACAGTGACCGCCGGAATTGTTGGAGCTCTCAGCCGGGACGTTCAGATTATTAATGATGAATACAGAATTGAAAGTTTTATCCAAACAGATGCTGCCATCAATCGTGGAAATAGTGGTGGTGCTCTCGTAAATACCAGTGGCGAGTTGATTGGAATCAATACAGCCATTGCTACTCAAAGCGGATCTTACCAAGGGTATGGATTTGCCGTGCCGAGTAACCTTGCCTTGAAAATTGCCAGAGATATCATTGAATTCGGCGAACCCAAAAGGGGATTGATGGGAGTACAGATTCAAACGGTGGATGCCCAAACCGCAGCTCGTATCGGCCTGGATCAAATCCAGGGCGTGATGATCAGCGGTGTTGTGGGTTCACCTGCTGAAGAAGCCGGGTTACGTCCTGATGATGTAATACTTGCTGTAAACGGAGAGACGGTTAACGAATCGAACTTATTGCAGGAAAGAGTGGCTATGTTCCGGCCCGAAGATGAGGTAAACCTGACAATCTGGAGATCCGGCCAAACATTTGAGCGGGTACTCACGCTTGAGGAAAGAAAAGTTCCGGAACCGGTAGCCCGAATGCAGAATTTGGATGAAGAAGAAGATGAACTGGAACAATGGGAAGAGATTCCCGAAAGTGGTTCAGACCGTGGAATTGAACATCAACGATTTGGATCTCTCGGCTTCACACTGCGAGCACTTGCTACACCGGAAAATCCCGATAAGTTCAACATCTATCTTTATCGTGTTCATCCAAACTCTGAGGCCTGGAATAAAGGACTAAAAGAAGGTGCCGAGCTTTTGGAATTAAATGGAGTCATTGCAGACGATCTGGGAAATATTGAAAAAGAGATTTCAAATTCTCTTGAAAACAACAGATCTTTAGACTTAAAATTGAGAACTACAGACGGAGCTATCGGCTTCTATAAGCTAAATTAATTTAATGAGATATTTTATTGGGTGCTTAGCACTTTTTTTTATCTATTCAGCGTGTTCATCAACTCAGGAAACAATTCAGCAGCCACAGGAAACGGAGCCTGTTGTTACAGAAACAACAGTTCCAACATGGTATAATGATGGCGTTCATTTTTCATCAGATTCCCTTGCCTTGCACGGATATTCCCTTGCATCTGCTACTGATTCATCCAAAGCGGTAGAATTATCAACCCAAAATTCCCTGGAATATTTACGTTTTGAGATTGACCGCACGGCAGAAGAAATTCGTGAAGATCTTGCAGATTCTCCCGATGGATCAACATACGGTTCACCTTCTTTTATCATTCAACTGCGAAATACCGTATCAGATCTCCCGCTTACATCAGCATCATTCACACGAAAACATGATGTTTCAGATCAGGGCATTCACTATTCATATGCAAGGGCCAGCTTAACTAAAAGTACGCTCTATAATTTGTTTGAAGATCGGTTGCAAGATGCCCGGTTCCTTGAAGAATTAAGCAGTTTGCCTCTCTAAGAGATCTTCTTTTTGCTTCTGTCTGCTCTAAACTTACTTTTTAGATCATCGGTATCTGCAAGTCGGTTTATTGACAGAAGCCAACAAAAATAATTAGATACACAGAAATCTATTCCAATAATCCTTTGAATTGTATATTTTTATATTGATTTGATCTCAGGAACGATCAAAATTTGGAAATGATTTTTTTATATAATGAGTTAAATCATCAAGGAAAGAAAGGAACTCAAAGCCTGTTTTAACATATAACTCAACAACTTAAATGATTGATCAATATTAATCATAACTAACAAATAACTATGAAAGCATTTTACAAACTACTACTCATTACATTGCTGTTACCTTTACTAGGTTACTCAACAGTCAGTGCTCAGGACACGGTAGACGGAAATGATCCTCTGGTGGAAGAAAACGAACCGCCAAGCAAATTAAGCATTGGTTTGTTGGGGGGAGTCACAATCGGTCATATGAATATTGGTACGGAGTATGATCCGACTTTTGGCTTTAATCTTCGCTATGCTGCTAATCCGGTTTTAGCCATACAAACCAATTTTACTTTTGGTAAAATGACAACCAATCCGGATGATGATAACTATTTTGAAAGAGAATTTGAGAATAGCTATATAACATCCTCGATTTCTACCCAGGCAGATATTCTCCGTCTTTTAGGTGGAAACAGTGAAAATGTAAAACTTTATGCCAGTGTGGGCTTGGGGCTCATCTTCAATGATGTTTCCACCGAGGTCAACAATAAAGCACCAAGTAATTGGGAGCATTTTCAGGGTGAGAACCACGATGAACCGGCCATGTTTGCTTCTTTCGGACCCGGTGTTCGATTTAATTTAGGCCGACGAATTGACCTGTTTGCACAATACGATTATTACATCTCTAATTCTGAACTGATTGATGGTTTCAGAACACGTCCGGAATTGCAAATTGACTTGCACAGACGTACACCAGATAACTGGAGTGCTTTGACAGCAGGTATCCAGATTAAATTTGGTGGCAGCGACAGAGATGCAGACTGGCATGAATACGATCCTACACTCGACCCAAGTTTGATCAATCAATTGGATCGACGTATAGACGATTTGGATGAAAGAGTTAGCGACAACAGTGCACGTCTTGATGAACATCAGGAATATCTCGAAATGCTTGAAGAACGCATGGATGAAATGGAGAGACGTCTTGATAATCTCGAGCAGATGATTAAAGAACAAGACCGAACTGAACTGACAATTGGTAATGATATTCTCTTTGCATTCGATTCATCTGTGATTCGGGAAAGTGCCAAGCCAACACTTGCGAAAGTAGTGCGAGCGCTTGCTCAAAATCCTGATGAAAGTATCAATGTTGCCGGCCATACATGTGATATCGGCACTGATGAGTATAATCAAGGCTTGTCAGAACGTCGGGCAGCAGCTGTGAAGGAATACCTGGTTAAATCAGGAATTGATGAAAATAGAATTACTACAGAAGGATTTGGTGAATCAGATCCTCTTGTACCGAATGAAAATGAAACTGCACGTAAACTGAACAGACGTGTTGAGTTGACGATTGAATAAAAAATAATCAATCGAAAAATTTCAGGGTTGTCATTGAAGAAATGGCAACCCTTTTTTATTTCTGCCATGAACCCGCTTTCCTTTGTCGGGCAGATTTTTTAACTGCTACTTAATTTGTTTTGGCCCTTTCCTCTATTCTGATTTAAATGGCCAAATGCAGATGGTTTTTACGCATACATATGTAAATGGGTATAAAATCATCAAGTATTATGAAAAAGTCGTTCGTTGTTCTATTGTTAAACCTGCTGATTTTAATTGGGATGAGTCCGGCTGCGTATTCTCAAATTGGATTGCGTGGAGGAATTAATCTCTCAACTTTTGTAGGAGAAGATGTGTCGGAAACAAAAGACTTGATGGGGCTACATGCCGGCCTTTCATTTTCAATCATAAATATTGGCCCGGTTTCCCTGGTCCCGGAAATTTATTATGCTGAGAAAGGTACTCGGTTTACTGAACAGCTATGGGAGATCCAAAATCCGGATCCAAATAACTACGATTTAGACCCTGATTACGAACTGGAATTCAACCTGGCCTATGTGGAAATTCCGGTATTAGCCAAGGTAAGACTGCCATTTCTCAGCACCAAGGTAGTTCATCCTTACATTGCGGGCGGACCGGTATTTGGTTTTCGGCTGGATTGCAGTATTTCATTTACAGGCACTACCACCGAACAGGAAATACAGGATTGCGCCGATGAAAATTTTTCAGATCTTGAGACGGCATTCAAAGAATCTGACAGGGGATATGTACTGGTTTCCGGCATCGATTTTCAAATTCCTCTTTTGGGAACCTTAACTCTCGACGCACGATACTATCGCGGGCTTTCGCGGTTAATTGAAAATGGAGAGAACGATGATGTCTACAACCAGAATATCACATTGATGCTGGGGTATACACTGCCATTCTGAAAAAATATTTTCTCGATGTTAATTCCTGATGCGAATATTTTTTAAAAAATTGTAAGGGATTCGCAGTTTTTGGTTCATACAGTTACTATGAATCCATCGACGATTTTATATCACCCTGAGTTTGATAGAACGAAAACAAATCCTGAACGTAACCGGTCTGATTCGCAGGGCATTCTTTGGCAACATTTGAAGGAAAGTAAAATGCACGGATTCGATTTTGATCAACTTAAAAAGGTGGATCAATACGTGCTCGATTTTTATTCCAGCAAACTACGCCTGGGAATTGAGCTCAATGCTTCTTCTGAGCCCATGGATTCGCTTGCGGAAAATGAAATGATCAGACAAAAATATTTCAAAATTTCCGGCATAAAACTGGTTCGGTTTTGGGAAGATGATATTTATTACGATCTGGAGAATGTTTTGAATATGATTGAACTCTCCGTTCTGGTGCAGAAAAGAAGACTTTGATTATAATTTTATTTTCTCCAGTTACCGATAAAATCCTTATTCCGTGTGCGTCAAAAGTTCGTAAAGCCGGGTGTTCAGAAACAGGTTTTCGCGGCCGACCTGTTTGCTTTTCAAGATTCCAATATTTTCAAGTTCACGCAAATAATCTGCTGCGGTCTGGCGTTTGGCAATTCCCCGGTCAACAAGAAATTTTACTTTACAATAGGGTTGCTCGAAAAGAAGTTCAATCAGTTCCTTGGAGTAAACCCGGTCAGGTAGTTGATTTTTAGCCGACTCAACCGTTTCATTCAGAAGAGTGAGAATTTGATTAATACGTTTCATTGTCTGGTCGGACGTTTCCTTTACAGCCTCCAGAATAAAAAGAATCCACGATTCCCAGTCGGCCTCTTCGGTTACCGCCCGGAGCCGCCTGTAATATTCAGATTTTTGGCGAATGATTGCTTCACTGAGGTAAAGAGTAGGATGATGAAGCAGGTTCATTTTTATCAGGTAGAGAATATTCAGGAGTCGACCGGTTCGCCCGTTACCGACATCAAACGGGTGAATCGCTTCAAACTGGTAATGAATCACAGCCATTTTAATAAGTGGATCCGTGTCGTCTTTCTCATAAATGTACGCTTCTAAATTGACAAGAAGATTGCGAATCAACGCCCCGCCCTCTGGCGGCCAATAGATGATTTTCCGTGTATTTGGATTGGCAATCACCGTACCCGGTTCCGACCGGATTCCGGCATCTGTCTCTTTAATGATTTGCATTAATTCAATGAACAAATCTGTATTGAGAGAATGATTTTCCAAATAATGAATTCCCTTCCATAATGCCTGCCGATAGCGAAGAACCTCTTTGGTTTGCGGATCAACGGTGCTGTCATTGGCAGAAAGGGCTGTAAAAAGTTTGTCGTTTGTGGTGACTACATTTTCGATTTCCGAACTCGCCTTTGCTTCCTGCAATACAATTGAATTTACCAGTATAGAAGGATTGGGTAAGCTTTCTGATTTCCCTTTCAGTTCAGCCAATGTCCTGTTTGCAGCAATGGCGGCTTTCAAAACAGCAGGGGATTCCAATTCCACTTCCGGCGGAAGGGGAGACAGCAGGTTATAGGGTTTTTCAGGATGATAAGACATGTCGATGATCTCGATATATTGGAAATATGTGTCGAAATATATCAATTTTATCGACATAAATAAAATATATGTTTATGCTTTAGACATGTCTCTTTATGTCTTGAGGATTTTCATATTACAGAAAACCTCATATTCTCTATTCGTTATTCATATGAAAAACTTTCTATATTCACTGCCTAATTGAATATTTGGTTCATCTATGACAATCCTCTCTGTAGAAAATCTTTCAAAAAGTTTTGGTGTCAATCTTCTTTTCGAAAATCTCACATTTGGAATTTCAGATGGAGACAAGACGGCACTTGTTGCGCCGAATGGAACGGGAAAATCTACCTTACTAAAAATTCTGGCCGGCAAAGAACCGGCTGATTCCGGCGAAGTAATGACCCAAAATGGTATCCGTGTTGGATATTTGGCGCAGGAACCCGAGCTTGATGACGCACTCACAATTCAAGAATATATTTCAAAAGGAGATTCGGAACTTGTGAGGATTGTTCAAGAGTATGAACGGGCTGCTCACGCACAAGCCGAAGATTTTAATCCCCAAACTCAAAAAGCGTTCGAAAAAGCGACGGCTGCAATGGAAGCGGCAGATGCCTGGGATTATGAGCAGCGGATGGAGCAGATCCTTGGAATTCTGAAGATCAACGATTTAGACCAATCCATTTCAACGCTTTCCGGTGGTGAACGCAAACGGGTTGCTTTGGCTTTTGTGCTGATCGACAATCCTGATTTTTTAATTCTTGATGAGCCGACCAACCATTTGGACTTGGATATGATTGAATGGCTGGAGAGCTATTTGATTCAGGCAAAAATCACCTTACTCATGGTTACTCACGACCGCTATTTTCTGGATCGTGTTTGTGACCATATCCTCGAAATCGATTACGGAAAACTTTATCACCATAGGGGAAATTATCAATATTATCTCGAAAAACGGGCGGAGAGAGAGGCGGTTCGCCAGACCGAGATGCACAAAGCTGAACAACTTTTTAAAAAAGAGTTGGAATGGATGCGACGCGGCCCCAAAGCGAGAACGTCAAAATCCAAATCCCGGATTCAGTCTTTTTACGATGTAAAGGATAAAGTGAAGGGTAAAACGGAGGAGTCTGAACTTCAGCTGGAAGCCGGCATGGAGCGAATGGGTAAGAAGATTTTGGAGCTTGAAAATATTTCCAAGCGGTTTGATGAAACAGTGATTCTGAACAATTTCAGTTACTCATTCAAACGGGGAGAACGGATCGGCATTATCGGGAAGAACGGGGTCGGGAAAAGTACATTTTTAAAAATTCTGACGGGTGAATTGCAAGCCGATTCCGGACAAGTAGATTCCGGAGAAACCATTGTTTTCGGGCATTTTCAGCAGAAAGGAATTGAAGTTGATGAGACGATGCGCGTGATTGATGTTTTGAAGGAGGTCGCCTTGGTCATTGAATTATCTGATGGAAGCCAAATTTCTGCCTCTCAATTTTTAGAGCACTTTTTGTTTACCCCGGAGATGCAATACACGCCCGTTGAAAAGCTGAGCGGTGGTGAAAAACGCCGGCTTGGGTTGATGATGACGCTTATCAAAAATCCTAACTTCCTGATTCTGGATGAGCCAACCAATGACCTTGATCTGGATACTCTTCAAATATTGGAAGACTTTCTTTTGAATTTTGGAGGTTGCCTGATCGTTGTATCTCACGACCGGTTTTTTATGGATAAACTGGTAGATCATTACTTTGCGTTTGAAGGTAGAGGTATGATTCGGGACCATCACGGTACATATAGTGAGTATCGCGAATTGAAAGCAGAGGAAGAAGCAGAAAGAAAACGACAGATTCAGGCTCAGAAGAGTGAAAAGAAGACAACCAGTTATCAAAACAGGCAATCCAACACATCCAATAAACTGACGTTTGCTGAGCGAAAAGAGTTCAAGAAACTGGAAAAAGAGGTAGCTCAACTTGAGGAAGAAGTTGAGGCGTTGGAAGAGGAGATGAATCAACCCGGAATCGACTATAAAAAAAGGGAAGAGCTGTCTGGAAAATACATGAAATTAAAAGACGAAGTGGATGAAAAAACAGTACGTTGGCTGGAGCTGGCGGAGAAAGAGGGGTGAGGAATAACGAATATTGATCAAGGAATTAGGAATATTGAAGTCATTGCGAACAACGTGAAGCATTCACATAGAAGGAACATCTTAACTGTTCATTTCTCATTTCAGTTATCTATAGATTGTACAAGATAATAGATTGCCACGGTCGTATAAATACTCCCTCGCAATGGACTGATCGGTTGTCATTGTGAACGAAGTAACGCAATCCCACAGCAAAAACCGTGATAACGCTTCTTACCAATCAATAATGTCGAGAGATCGTATATTGCCGCGTCGTCATGGACTCCGTCTGGGGATTGCCACGGTCGTAAATACTCCCTCGCAATGGACCGGGCAGTGGTCATTGCGAACGGAGTGAAGCAATCTCATAGTGAAGCAATCTCATACCGCTTGTCTGTTTCTTACTATCTCCCAGGAGTCAAAGAACAGATTTGAAAATTGGTGTTGAACAATATTATTGGTATAAACACGTGTTATAATTTATATTGCACGTGTACTTAATATTCAAACTATGAAGAAAAAGCTAACACTCACAATTGAAGAGTCTATATCGAACCGTGCCAAGCGATTGGCAAAACGGGAGGGGACGAGCGTTTCAGAAATAGTAGAGCAATATCTGGCAGAAAAAACATCAGAAGACACAAAATGGAAGCCGAAGGAAGGTTCCTGGACTGCTAAAATGCTGGGCAGTATTCCAATTTCTGATGAGCTAAAAGAGAACGATATCAAAAAGATCAAAGAGAAAGAGATTCTGAAAAAGTATGGCGATTAGGGTATTAGCTGACGTGAATGTTTGCCTGGATGTTTTAATGGATCGAAAGCCATTCGTAGAGTATTCCGGGAGAATTTTTGAAGAGGCTGAAAAAGGTAAAATCATCCTAATGATTTCCGGGCTGTCCTTTGACACTCTTTTCTATGTGATGAGACCCTCCATGGGAGCAAAGAAAACAACAGAACTGCTTCGCTTACTTTGCTCTCATATTGAGATCGGAACGATTGATGATAAAGTAGTAAGACAAGCAATTGAGGCCGGGTGGCGGGATTTGGAAGATGCTTTGCAATATTATTGTGCGTTAGAAAATGACTGCGACTACCTTGTTACCCGAAATCAAGGAGATTTTAAATCAAAAGATAAAAGGGTTAAAATTGTCTCCCCTAAAACATGTATTGAAGAAGTTATTTAAAAGAATCAAAGAGAGTATCCGAGGTTCATGTCATTACGAACGAAGTAACGCAATCCCACAGCAAAACGTGATAACGCTTCAATCCGCTATTTTACGAATCAATAGTGTCGAGAGATCGTATATTGCCGCGTCGTCATGGACTCCGTCTGGGGATTGCCGCGGTCGTATAAATACTCCCTCGCAATGGACCGAGCAGTGGTCATTGCGAACAACGCGAAGCAATCTCAAAGCAAGAAATTAGATAAAGTTTAATCCCATTAAGAGTATTCAATTTTGTTCGCAAGCAGTAGATTGACGCGGTCGTAAAACTTCCTCACAATGACCATTCAAAATTCAACACTCATTATTCAACATTTGTCAATCATCATTCCCGAATCAACATTCACTAAATCATTTCATATCTTCAGGTAATCAATCAAACCAAAATAATGACAGTTCAAAATGGATCTCAAACTAAGCGGTCGGGTATTTAAAGTTTTAGATGAACAATCAGGAGAAAGTAAAAACGGTCCCTGGCGGAAGCGGGATTTTATCCTCGAAACAAAGGGCAAGTTTCCCAAGAAAGTATGCATCACCCAGTGGGGCGATAACATCGATAAGCAGGCAGTGGAAGAAGATCTGGAAGTGACCGTTTACATCGACATCCAAAGCCGGGAATACAAGGGAAACTGGTACACGGATGTTAAAGCATGGAAAGTGGAACAGGGCTCTGGAGAAGTGAACGCCCCGCCAAGTGCTCCGGGTATGACCATGGAAGGAAACCAAGAGATCGACTATGATGAAGACGATGTGCCGTTTTGAATATCGAATACTGAACAACGAAGTTAGAATGTAGAAGTATTTTAAACTTCAAAATTTGTCATTCCTTGTTCGATATTCATTATTCTTACCTGTTGTTTATATCGCTGTCCTTTTTATTTTACTATTCTATCCTTATGAATATCAATCTCATCAAAAACTTGAAGGACCTATGAACCGAAAAATCATGCTCAACGAATCGGATATCCCCACAAAATGGTACAACATTGTGGCGGATATGCCCAATAAACCTCTGCCGCCGCTGAATCCAAAAACACGCCAGCCGGCCGGACCGGATGACCTGAGCCCGATTTTTCCGATGGGATTGATCGAGCAGGAAGTCTCCACAGAGCAGTACATTGAAATTCCGGATGAGGTTCGGGAGATCTACAAGATCTGGCGGCCAACGCCGATGTATCGCGCCACGGGTTTGGAAAAGATGCTGGATACGCCAGCAAAAATTTACTACAAATATGAAGGTGTGAGTCCGAGTGGATCACATAAGCCAAATACCGCAGTTCCCCAGGCGTACTACAACAAGAAAGAAGGGGTAAAAAGTATTACGACGGAAACCGGCGCGGGTCAGTGGGGAACGGCCCTGGCGTTTGCATGCTCCCAGTTTGATTTGAAGTGCGAAGTGTATATGGTTCGGATCAGCTACGATCAAAAACCCTATCGAAAAGTGATGATGAATACATTCGGTGCGGATGTGTATCCATCACCCAGCGACAGAACCGAAGCGGGCCGAAAGATTCTTGAAAAAACACCGGATACCAGCGGTAGTCTTGGAATTGCCATTTCCGAAGCGATTGAACGCGCGGTGGGTGATGAGAATACAAAATATTCTCTCGGTTCGGTGCTAAATCATGTTCTCTTGCATCAAACGATTATTGGCCAGGAAGCGATCAAGCAATTGGAATATGCCGGGGATTATCCTGATGTGGTGGTTGCTCCGCTTGGAGGCGGTTCAAATTTTGCCGGCATCTCATTTCCGTTTCTGAAGAATAATCTCACGGATGGCAAAAACACGCGATTTGTAGCGGTTGAACCGGCATCCTGTCCCAAACTAACCCGCGGCAAGTTCATGTACGATCATGGCGATTCTGCCGGATATACGCCACTGTTACCAATGTACACCTTAGGCCACAACTTTACACCGGCGGCCATCCATGCGGGCGGGCTGCGATATCACGGAGCCAGTGTATTGTGCAGCCAGTTGCTGAAAGATGATTTGATTGAAGCCGTGGCTCTCCAGCAACTCGAGTGTTTTGAAGCCGGTGTGATGTTTGCGAAAGCCGAAGGAATTATCTCCGCTCCCGAAGCAACACATGGTATAGCCCAGGTAATTCGGGAGGCCAGGCAAGCCAAAGAGGAGGGAACTGAAAAGACGATTCTCTTTAATCTCTGTGGACATGGATTCGTGGACATGGCAGCCTATGACGACTATTTCGCCGGCAAGCTGAGTGATCACGAAATTGAAGAAGAACGATTGACCGAAAACATCAAAGAGATCGAAGAACTTCAGCCGCAATAGAATATCGAATATAAAACAAGGAATGACGAGTAACGAAGGCCTTCTTAGAAATTCTGAATTTACCTGAAGAGTCGGGATCTTGAGATAGCGCAAGCGTCTCGCTTGTGGTCACACTTAGGTCGCAAAGTAGTTGTCCGTCAGTTCGAGCGCACTCTGAGCGTAACAAAGTGAAGCCAAAGAGAAAGTCGGGAACTCATTAGTACCGATAAAGACTTCTCGACTTCATTCCACTTCGTTCTATTGCGTTCGAACTGACAGTTTATACCATATAATAATATTTCTTTGCGTTCCTTCGCATACTTAGCGGTTCATCCCTTTTTAACCGCTAAGGTCGCAAAGTTTCGCTAAGAAGTTTCCCGTCAGGTCGAGCGCAGCGAATGCGAAGTCGAGACCTCAGAGTAGGCTTCTTGACTTCATTTCACTATGGCTCCATTGCGCTCGAACTGACGATTAAAATTCAATATTCATTTTTTATGAGACAAATTGTAAACACAACCAACGGCAATTACGACATACTCCAAATTCAGGAAGTTCCTGATTTAGAACCAGCCAATGATGAAATCCTAATCCAGGTGAAGGCCTCCGGTTTGAACTTCGCCGATATCCTTGCCCGAAAAGGACAATACCAGGATGCTCCGGATAAACCCTGCGTAATGGGATATGAAGTTTCCGGGGTAATTAAGGATGTAGGATCGGGTGTCAATAAAGACTGGATAGGGAAAGAAGTTGTAGCCATTACACGATTCGGCGGACAGGCGGAGCAGGTTGTAGTAAAACAGAGCCAGATTCATGAAAAACCGGATCGACTTTCATTTGAAGAGGCCGCCACACTTCCGGTTAATTACCTGACGGCGTGGGTATTACTTGTGGTGATGGGCGGACTCCGGGAGGATGAATCGGTACTCATCCACAATGCCGGTGGAGGAATGGGGCTCGCCCAGCTCGACATCGCCAAACACATCGGGGCGACCACATTTGGAACGTCCAGCCAACAAAAGCACGATTTTCTGAGCGATCGAGGACTGGACCATCCCATCGATTATAGAAATAACGACTGGTATTCCGAGCTGATGAATCTCACCAATGACCGAGGCGTGGAGCTGGTCACGGATCCACTTGGAGGCAAGCACTGGAAACAAAGTTATAAAGCGTTGCGATCCACCGGCCGCTTGGGGATGTTCGGCATTTCAACAGCCAGCTCCGATTCCGGCGGACTCAAAGCTACCTTCAATCTCCTGAAAACCGTCGTTGGGATGCCGTTTTATCACCCTATTCCACTTTTAAATAAGAATAACGGGGTTTTCGGCGTAAACCTCGGCCACCTCTGGCACGAACCCGATAAAGCGTCACTTTGGATGAAAGAGATCTTGGAAGGCGTGGAAGAGGGCTGGATCAACCCGCATGTAGATACCACATTTTCCTTTGATGATGTGGGTGATGCACACCGGTATATCGAGGAGAGAAAGAATATCGGGAAAGTAATTTTAGTTCCTTGAAAAATGAACCGCGGAGTACGCGGAGGATCGCAGAGTTTGATTAAGAAGTTCTCCGCGTTCCCCTGCGATCACTGCGGTTAAACAAAAATGTAAGGTATTCAGAGTTTTTGGTTCATATAGTTAAACATCGATAAACTTTATTATATGACCGAAAATCAGATTGGCGATAAAATAGTACGTGCTGCTATTCAAGTTCACAGAAACACTGGACCGGGATTACTCGAATCAACTTACCAAGCTTGTCTGAAGTATGAGCTAATGGAAACCGGACTTTTTACGGAGAGAGAAGTGGCCTTATCTGTAATTTATAATGATGTAAAACTGGAATGTGGATACCGGATTGATCTCTGGGTTGAGCGGAAGGTAATTATTGAAATTAAATCTGTATAAGCACTCAATGATATACACATGGCCCAAATTTTAACTTATTTGAAACTCTCAAATAATAAACTGGGATATCTGCTTAATTTTTAATGTGTCATTAATGAAAGAAGGAATCCGAAGGGTTGTGAATAACCTTTAAAACATATTAAACCGTGGTGTACGCTGAGGGTCGCAGAGTAGGGTTGATAATTCCTCCGCGTTTCTCAGCGGGCTCCGCGGTTAATCTACTTTTCCGAAATTCACCTTCACCGAAAAAGAATCCACGCCAGGATTAACTTCATTAAACAGACCAAAGCCATTACTGATATGCCGGTAACTGATGGTAAATCGACGAATCGGCAAATTGGCTTCCAGCAGGAATTGGGCCCGTGACGCAACTTCAACTGGAAACCGTTGTTCGAAAAAAATCATCCCGGCACGAAAATAGGTAAGATCCACCGGAGTTATAGAGAAGGCGAAGGAAGAAGTTTTTCTGATGACATCATCCGATCCTTCCAGGGTATACCGGGTTTCATCACGATTGTGAAAATAGTGTAACCCCACGAATTTATACTCCGCATAAAATTCGGTCATTCCGGTAGTTTCTCCCCAAAGTTTATGAGAGCTGGGCGAGATACCGAGAGATTGAGACAGGGCATCCGTCCACGAAAAAGCCAAAATCAAGATGAAAATATATTTGATCACAGTTCAATATATAGAATTCGGGTGAAGATTGAATGTCGGGCAAAGATTTCCCAAAGGAATGCCTCTGCCAAAGAATGTTGAAGTATTGGCCACTTCGTAATTCGGCATTCCTTGTTCAACATTCGATATTCCCTCCTATTAACTCCGGCTATACTCCGTGTATAGTCCGTATATACTCCGTAAAATAACGGTGTTGTACAGGTGTTGATACGAGCTTGATACAGAAAAAACTAAAAGAAGAACAAAGCGTAGCATATAGCAGAAGATCCCCGTGTTCCTCCGCGCCAAGACTGTCCCAATCCTTCGGACGGTTACCTTTTATAATCGGGAGAACGCAGAGGAACGCGAAGGTTGATATTCATCTGCCGCGATTCGATATTTCATGAATGCAACTGACGGATACCATCATAAACGCCTTAACCTCCCTCCATTCGGATACCTCCCACAACTGGCCGGAGGAGACCAGGGGACGGGCTCCGCATAAGCCGCTTTTATTGTTGAGTGTGATGGATGGAATGGAACAGGGCTGGATTAAAGGCAACAACATTGAACTCAGCCAATCGCTTGTTGAGACATTTTTTACCTACTGGAAGGTGGTGATGGGAGAGGAGAGGGTTACAACTATTGCGCTGCCTTTTTTCTATATGAAGAGTGAACCGTTCTGGGACTTGGTTTACAAGAAGGACAAACCGGAGTATCAAACAGCTCCCTCTCTGGGAGGATTAAAAGACCGCGCTGATTATGCTATTCTGGACGATCAGTTTTTTCGTATGATGAGCGATCCGCAGCAGAGAGAAATGATCCGTGCATTGCTTGCAAGAAGCTATTTTTCTCCAGAAGTCCACAAGAAACTCGCTGCCATCCGTTCATTTAACTACCAGTCCTACGATTATTCCAGGCAATTGGAGGCTTTCGCAGCGGAGCCGTTCAGAAAGGATCACACACAAGAAGAGAGCGTGAAATACAGAACAACCCAAACACAAGTACGCGATGCCGGATTCAGTAAAACCGTCCGGTCAGTCTACAATTACACCTGCGCGGTTTGCCGTTCCAAAGTGATTACACAGGGCGGCAGCACGCTTGTGGACGGTGCACACATTATTCCGAGAAGCCAAAGCAATAACGACGACCCGCGCAACGGCCTCGCCCTCTGCAAATCACACCACTGGATGTTCGATGAGTATATGCTGACCGTAACCCCGGATTATACCATCCGGCTCTCCAAATGGTTAAAAGAAGAAAATAATAACGTTGGGAACTTGTGGGATTTGAACAAAGAAAGTATACTCCTGCCTGAGGCGATTGGGTACCAACCTGCCCGGGAGGCGTTGGAAAATCATTATTTAAGATTTAAGGAAGTTCAGTAATCTTTAAAATAATCTGCCAGTAATAAGGTTATAGCGTAATTTTACTATGTATCACTAATGAAAAAATTATTTATGTTTCTATTTGACTAAAACAAGTAATTAACATCTCACCATGAGGAGTTTTAATAGGAGGAGGTACGTCATCATCACGAAAATCTTGTAACTCCTTTTTACACAATCTTTTAAAATCGCATTTATCACATTTGTCAGTAGCTGGACGCATTGGATAGTCCCTATTAATGATTTGTTTTACTGCCCACTCAACATTTTTTAATGCATTTTCTAAAGATTGATCGTCAACTGGTATTTCTACTCTTTTATTATCCTTTAAAAAATGGATTTTACCAGTTTTTGCATTTTCTCCTAAAACTTGAGTGGCTGCTAGTGCATAGAGTTGAACTTGTAATGAAAGTGAAATCCAGTCAAGCTCCTCATTAAACTCATCACCATCCTCTCCTAATTCCATTGATTTAAAATCAATTACCGTAGCGCTTTCAATTTCTCCTTCTGAATTTTCTTTTATCATTAAATCAATTGCCCCAGAGATGACTGTATTTTCAGCAGGGATTTCAAATCTGGCCTCGACTCTTTTCTCTTGAGTAAAATCATCATCATGCTTATCAACATAACTTTTTATAATATCACGTGTTTTTTCTTTTGCTCTTTCATAGGGCCCTGGATTTTCCTGAGGGTTTCTACTTTGGGGTACATGTTTTAGATGAAATATCTCTTCAACAGTCTCATCAATTTGTTCATCTGAAGGTCGATGATTTTTATACAGTTCGTGCAATTTGCCTATCGTTACATGAGTAGTTTGACCAAATCCAAACATTTCGGGTACAGATGGATTAAAACCATACTGTTTCCTGAATTGATATTCTTTGGGACATCTTAAATAATACTGAACCTCAGTAAAACTCGTAGGTTTGATGCTATCATCAACTCTTGATTTTGGTTCAGCCTCAGAGAGATTTGGTGGAAGTTCTTCTGAGTTTTCCTCGATTTCATCATAGATAAATTCATTCATAAAATTTGATCTTTTCCAAACTTTTGTGCCGGTTGGCAAACTCTTACACCCCGACAAATATAAGTAACGTTCCGATCGAGTAACGGCTGTATAAAATAATCTTATATCGTTTTCTAGCGTATTAGCATATCTTCCAGAGGTGAAAGCATTCGCCATCAATTCTTCAGGCAGCCATTTTTTGTATGTTCGATCAACTGGTCCAGGAAATCTAGCTTGTTCCATATCTACAATAAAAGTAACAGGAAACTCTAATCCTTTAGCTTTGTGAATTGTTGAAACAAATACCCTGTCTGGTCTCTGAAGTACAATATCTTGACTTGTTTCATAACCACCTTCAGCAACGTTATCTAAAAAATTGAGCACTTGATGAAAGCGAGCAGTTGAATCAATACTCATGTAAACTGATTCAACATCTAACATTATTGAGCTAAAAACTCCAAGAGCTTTATTGTCCATGTAGTCAAAATTTGACTCATCATATTTAAATACTTCAAGTAACTGATGTACAAATTCTTGAGGATAAACTTTTCTACGTACACTTGCTCTTGAGCCATGAATTAATCTACCCCATTGAGCGATTAGATCCGCATAATCAGTAAAATTTGTTTGTGGAAATACTGATATAACTAAATCATTGTATAGATTTCTAACAGTTGTACGATCAGGATTTGAATCTCTTAAGAGTGAAAATGTCTGGTGTAAAACATTTACTGGTGGATGTGAAAAAATTGAACCCTCTGTCTCAATAAAATATGGTAAATTAAGATTGTCTAATGAATTCGTAAAAGGTTCATGTCGGAGGACGTCACCGCTACCATGAGTAGATCTCATTAGAATTGCGAAGTCACCAGGTGTAAGGCCTCTGATTTCATTCATTTCATTATCAAAAAAAGATTTTCCTAACATATACTGTATTCTTTTAGCAACCCATATTGCCTCTTCATTACGATTATCAAACCAGAATTTACCAATTTGGCTAGGATGGTTAGTGTTTCCCTCGGATGGTGTAGGAGTTTTAGGGAATCTACTTGCACCAAGTTGGTTTTCAATAAAATTCGTGGAGGCATTAATTATATTGGGAGTACTTCTAAAATTAGTTGAAAGCTCATGTTGAGAACTCTCTGGATATCTATCAGGAAATTCTAGAATATTTCTTACGTCTGCACCTCGCCAGGAATAGATGGACTGATCATCATCACCAACTACGAATAAAGATTCAGCATGTTCATATATATTAGAGATTAACTGTTCTTGTGCCGGATTCACATCTTGATATTCATCAACCATAAGGTGTTTTACATGATGCAAGACATCTTCGGATCGATGTCCAGCATTCAATTCTTCAATCGCTAACCTTTGAGCATAAGAGAAATCCATAAATTTATCTCTATGAAGTAACTGTCTAAGATTGATAAGAGTATTTCCTAACCTATCATCAAGTTCCGCAATGGAATTCAGCTCTAACATTTCATTATTTACAATATTCCAAGACTCTACAACATTTTGTATAGTTTTAAAATATTTTGAGTTTCGGCTATTTATAAGTTGATAAATGTCTAATTCCGCTGCTCTTGACATTATAAACATTGTTAAGCGGTTAGAGTCCAACATATCAAATTGTCTATAATCCGCATTTATTTCTCCCAAAATAAATCCACAGTATGAATCTATTGTACCTAAATACATTGCACCAAGAATTTTTGGATCAACACCACTTGATATCAAAGCATCGGCCACTCTAATTTTTATTGATTCAGCTGCTTTATTTGTAAAAGTGAAAGCAACAATACTTTCTGGTTTTTCACCTTCAGCGACTAACCTAGCAATTCTATAAGCTAGGGTTCTTGATTTTCCTGACCCAGCACATGCAAGGCATAATATTTCCTTTGTTTCGTCTGTAGCGGCTTCAAGTTGTTCTGATGTTAGATTGTCTCTTAAGATTTGTTGTATATCAGCCATTGAGAAATTATTTTCTTAGATATAGTTTTAAATATAGAGATTAGGTAAAGAATACAACTTAATAAAACAAAGTTAATCTATTGTCTCATAAAGCAATAAAATATAATTCGATTGATTTATTTTCAGGAGTTGGTGGACTTACTGCTGGTATGCATAATGCTGGTTTTAAAACTAAGATAGCAATTGAACTTGAAGAAGATGCTGCCAAAGGCTACAAAATGAACTTTCCAGATACGGAAGTCATACCTAAGGACATCCGTGAAATAGATGTTAAAGAAATAAAAGATCACTTGAGAGATGGACCTCTATATCTTCTTGCTGGGTGCCCACCTTGTCAAGGTTTTTCAAGAGTTCGAAAATTGAATAGAAAAGCCAATGTGAGGGACAAAAGAAATAGCCTGGTGGAAGAATACTTCAGAATGGTGAAGGAACTAAAACCACTTACCATTATGATGGAAAATGTGCCGGGTTTAAAAGATTACTATCTATTCAAAGAGATTGTAAAGAAACTTGAGGATTTGGGCTACAACCCTAAAGTCGATATTGTTAATGTTAAAGATTATGGTGTGCCCCAGAACCGAAAACGATTGATAATGGTGGGTTCTCTTCTGGGTAATTTAGAAATTGCTCCGGGAACCGGAGAAAAAAGAACGGTAAGAAGTGAGATAGAGCACCTATCAACACCTGAAGAGTCTGACGATCCATTACAACAAATCGTTGCGAATCATACCGAAAGAATAATGGAGAGAATTCGATTAACGCCAAAAGACGGCGGCAGCCGAAAAGATTTACCGGATGAATATCTTTTAGATTGCCACAGTAAGAAAAACATAGGATTTAATGATGTTTATGGACGTTTAAGATGGGATGATTATTCAACTACAATTACCGGTGGGTGTTTAAATCCTTCCAAAGGCCGTTTTTTGCACCCCGAACAGGATCGTGTGATTACACCTCGCGAAGCTGCTTTGCTTCAGTCTTTTCCGGAGGATTACAAATTTCCAACCGATATTTCTAAAGGTTCTCTTGCATTATTAATAGGAAATGCATTGCCGCCACGTTTCAGTTATGTTCAATCTAAGAATATAAAAGAACATCTGGATCAACATCTTGGCTGATATATTTAGCAAATCAAAGCGAAGTAAAATTATGTCCAAAATTTCCGGGAAGGAAACCAAACCGGAAATCATTGTTCGGAAATATCTTTTCTCAAAAGGCTTTCGCTATTTAAAGAATGACAAACGATATCCCGGTACACCGGACATCGTTCTTCCGAAGTATAAGGTCGTTGTTTTTGTTCACGGTTGCTTTTGGCACGGCCACGATTGTAAGAGAGGAACATTGCCTGAAACGCGAAAAGAATTTTGGGAAAAGAAAATCACCGGCAATAAACAACGAGACAAACAAAATAAAGAAGCTCTTCAAGAACAAGGTTGGCAAGTTCTTACAGTTTGGGGATGTGAGATAAAAAACAAGTCGGATCGGTTTGAACGATTGGAAAAACTAGTCCAAGAAATAAAAAGGGTCGGCTAAAAATTCAAAAAAACCATCTCTCGATGATATTCTAAATATTTGAAATGAGCAGATTCCAACTTAATATTCATATTATCATCAATTCCTAAAACATCCGGTTTTTCGAGAATATCAGAGATTAAAATCTTTCCGTTAGTCCCAAAAGTTACAAAACCCCTATCGAAGGCCTTATCAAGATTTGGAGTAAGCAGTAAACCGTTAAAACTATCAAGTCTCTCATTATTGTTTGAATCTCTCCAAGGTTTTATATGGGAAGCAATTAACATGGAGCCTGTTTTATAACCTGTAACAGCACAACCTTTCCAATATAAAAGTAAATTTTTTCTAAACTCCCCTTGACCGACCCTGGATTTAATAAGCCTTAATTTATCTGTATTCGTGTAAGTGTCATCCTGAATGATATTCTCGATGTCTTTTTCTAATTCCTCGGAGTCATCTTTTAAGTACTCATGGTATTTGTTTAGAGCACTACTATACATGTTATTTCCTTTATCATTTCGTTCCTGAAAAATGGAAAGTTGTTTAATTTTGTCGGCAAGCCTCTCAAACTCATCAGGATCGGATATTTCAAGTAAAGAGGAATCAACTAATCCGGCCTCTCTCGCCCAATTTGAAATCGATCCGAATATTGCACTTGAGTACTTCTTAGCTGATGCTTCGGTGAGCCCCGTTATACTTATCCATCTTTTAAATGTCATATATCAAATTGTCCACAATTTGTAGTTGATACTATTAATATAAATACATCACTCTTCAATATTCCATTTACGTCTAAATCGGTGAGAATTATTTCGAAACCAATTCAATTTTGTCTTGTTCAATCAACTGATAGAACCTCTTTATTAACTCTTACTTACTGATTACTCAACACCACCTAACATTACTTATACATCACAAAATCGATTTGGTAATGAGAGACAAACCCTGTTATATTATTAGGAGTTGCTTGAAGCAAAAGCCCATCCAAAGCAACAATTTTTAACGTCTTTCCTCGATAATAGTATTAGTTCTTCTGTGGGAAAATTCTATTTTAGAATAAATAACCTCCAAAATGAATAACCCATGGCGAAATCTCCATTCCTCTTATCACTCCTTTTTTTTACTCTGATTTCTTGTCAATCTGAACCACAATCCCAGATTCAGGCCGGCCAGGAATCCGAAACGATCCAACTTTTTAATGGCGAAGATCTCACGGGCTGGCATGTGGATGTCCCCGCAATGGATGAAAATCCTGATACGACAGAAGCATTTATTGTGCGAAATGGAATGCTGGTCAGCCTTGGCGATCCGCGCGGGCACCTGATTACAGACGAGGAATATTCCGATTACCGGCTGGAAGTGGAGTATCGTTTTCCGGGAGAACCAGGGAATTGTGGAGTACTTGTTCACGCCTCAACGCCAAGAGCGCTTTATGAGATGTTTCCACAGTCCATCGAGGTACAAATGCAGCATAGTGATGCCGGGGATTTTTGGGTGATTGTGGAAGATATTACTGTGCCGAATATGGTGGAACGCCGCGGACCTGAAGAGGAGTGGGGCATTCGTGAAGGAGAGAACCGGCGCATTTTAAATTTGACAGATGATTCCGAACATCCATTGGGAGAATGGAATCAGATGACCATAGAAACACTTGGCGACTCTGTGAAAGTTTGGGTGAATGGAGACCTGGTTAATTTTGGTTATGATGCGACTGCCCAAAGCGGACACATCGCACTCCAGGCCGAAGGTGCTGAAGTGGAATTTCGAAAAGTGGAGCTGACGCCAATTACAGAATTAAGTGCTGATGAATAGCGAATCCCGAAGCCTTGGGAAAGTCAGAAGTAAAAAACTTCTGAAATCTGTGCCGAAGGCATCCCTTTGGGGCATTCTGAACTTTGACTTCTAAAGAAGCGGAGGGAGGGGGATTCGAACCCCCGGAGACTTAAAAAAGCCTCAACGGTTTTCGAGACCGCCGCATTCGACCGCTCTGCCATCCCTCCGTGCATTCATATAATTTTTTCCTTCTTAAGATATTGATAGCCTTCTATAGATTTGAAGAAGAGTTCACGTCTGAAGGCTTCGGATGTAGTTAAAAATTTTTCAGTGTAAATGATTTTCCACGGCCTGTAGGCTTTGGTACTTCGTACTTTTCCATCATTATGTGCTTTTAATCTTTTTTCGAGATTTTTTGTGTGACCATAATAATGGTTTCCGGTTTTCGTGCTCCTAAGAATGTATACAGAAAACAAAACGTATTTTTTTGTTTCTACTTCCCATTTATAAAGCCGTGACGGTTTTTCCCGAAGGGATCCCTTTGGGGCGAGACCGCCGCATTCGTCCGCTCTGCCATCCCTCCGTGCATTCATATAATTTTTTCCTTCTTAAGATATTGATAGCCTTCTATAGATTTGAAGAAGAGTTCACGTCTGAAGGCTTCGGATGTAGTTAAAAATTTTTCAGTGTAAATGATTTTCCACGGCCTGTAGGCTTTGGTACTTCGTACTTTTCCATCATTATGTGCTTTTAATCTTTTTTCGAGATTTTTTGTGTGACCATAATAATGGTTTCCGGTTTTCGTGCTCCTAAGAATGTATACAGAAAACAAAACGTATTTTTTTGTTTGTACTTCCCATTTGTAAAGCCATGACGGTTTTTCCCGAAGGGATCCCTTTGGGGCGAGACCGCCGCATTCGTCCACTCTGCCATCCCTCCGGTTGGTTTTCAATAATCAACCAGCCTTGAAAAATAAGATGATTTCAGGAAAGTTTGAATAAGGATGGTGATATTTTAAGTACGATTATTTGAATAGGGATCCAGTGGAGTCAGAAATAAAGCACTTCTAAACTCTGCATTTAGATGTTCGTTATTCATATTTCTCCTGTCTTTCCCGTACCTTTCATCCAATCAAAAAAATAATTTTTAAAACAGTGTAGTATCTCTTTATGAGAAACGACGATATCATTCAAAGTATCAGGTATATTTTAGATGCAGGCGAAGGTGAAATTGCCAACATTTTGAAACTGGCTGATTATCAGCCAAAACGGGAGGAAATCTCCTACATTTTTGATGATTCGATTCCCGAGGATCAAAAGGTGGATACCACACACGAGCTAACGGCTTATTTCCTGGATGGATTGATTTATTACAAACGCGGTAAGAGTGATAAGCATCCTCCGCGGCCAATCCGAACACCGGTCACCAATAACATGGTTTTGAAAAAACTCCGGGTGGCTTTTAAACTCCGGGACGATGATATTCTTGACATTCTGAGATCAACCGGTTTTTCTATTTCGAAGTCTGAAGTAAACGCTCTTTTCCAAAAAGAAAAACACTCGAATTACATGAAGGCAGGCGACCAGGTTCTGCGGTATTTTTTTAAGGGCTTGGCAAGTCGTGTTCGGAAAGACTGATTGAATTGCGAACAATGGATTAGCGAATCCCGAGGCCTCGGGAAAGTCAGATGTAAAGCACTTCTTAAATTTGCATTCTGCAATCAGCTGTTCGCATTTCTTTTCTGTTTATTTTTTGCTGTATGAACGCTTTTTACAAAAATGGCTATAAGTTCATCAAACTCTTTAAGTATTCGAAGAAATCTAATAAATTGCGAACAATGGATTAGCGAATAATTGAAGTCAGATGTAAAGCACTTCTTAAATCTGCATTCTGCAATCAGCTGTTCGCATTTCTTTTTTGTTTACTTTTTGCTGTATGAACGCTTTTTACAAAAATGGCTATAAGTTCATCACACTCTTTAAGTATTCGAAGAAATTTTTTCTCAGATGTATACATATTTGTGCGATGAAGTATTTTGAGTATTACCAACGTTTCGCCAAGTTCTTTGAGCACAATTTGAATTTTATGAATGAAGTCTCTTCTTGATTCTGCTCGTTTAGCTTCTCCATAATTCAAAGCCGGAGATGTTCCTGATCGAACCAATTGTCCTGAAAGATGTTGGCCTGCTTTTGATTTTGGAATTTCATTGATGATTTCAATAATCGATACGGCAAATTCAATGAGCCGGTCTTCGAGGTCTGATTTTCCCATTTCTGATTTAACAGTTATTGATTAAAAGTTTTATAACTGTATGAACCGGGAAAATCGAACGCCTTACAATTTTATTGGGATGATTGAAATTGCCAACAATGGATTAGCGAACCCCGAGGCCTCGGGAAAGTCAGAGGTAAAATACTTCTTAACTTTGCATTCTCTACTCAGCTGTTCGCACTTCCTTTATTTTATCGGAGAGAATTCTGTGCTCGTCATAAACACCGAAACAATATTCTCAACAATGGGTCCGTCTTGACGGGATGCGGCATAAACCTTCTGCCAATCAGGATCGTTTACAAATGCCTCCCAGCTTTTTTCGGCGGCTTCCCGGCTTTCGTGAGCTAAAATATATATCAGTGTATTTTCTTTATCTGTCGGCGTCCAGTATCCAATATTTTTCATACCATGCTTTTCAAAGAGAGCCATGGTATGATCGGCAAATCTTCTGTTGAGATCATCCAGTTTTCCTTCGTGAGTGGTATAGGTTCTGAGTTCATAAACTTTATCGTGATCGGTATGGGCTTGTTCGGGTGCCTCAGCCGTATAGGATGATACATTCATCCACAGAAAAGAAGCGGCAAGGAGGGCAATCAGAAAAAAATGGCTTTTATTTGATTTCATTGGTTTTGCATTATGTTATGGAAGTATTCATTATGAAAATCTGTCTTCAATATAGTTAAAAAATGCAGTTGGCTTGTTAAAAGACATTGGAATCTTTATATGTATATTTTGGCTGATAAAAAAACACGTGGATTAAATTCAATCTGTAGTGGTACAAAACTACCCATTGGTTTCAGTTATTATTCCTGTTTACAATAGTGCTAAATTTTTAGAAGAAACACTGCAGAGTGTGTATGATCAGACCTATCCAGCCATTGAAATTATTGTTGTTGATGATGGTTCAACCGACGATAGCGCTGAAATTGCACAAAGTTATTCCGGTGTAAATTACACTTACCAGGAAAATCAGGGAGTTTCGGTGGCACGAAACACGGGAATATCCAAAGCCGGTGGAGAATATATTGCTTTCCTGGATGCCGATGATATATGGCTTCCGGAGAAGCTTTTGGTTCAAATTGACTTTATGCTCAAAAACCCTGATTACCAGATCACAACCACAGATAAGATCAATTTTCTTGAAGCAGGAACTGAATTGCCGGATCATCTCAAGCAAAAAGATGACTGGCAAACTATGGAGGAAAACATTCCCAGTACCATGGTCGCACACAGGTCGGTTTTCGATAAGATTGGAAATTATTCACCCGACTATCAGTCAAGTGAAGATGTGGAATGGATTTGGCGGGCAAAAGATGCGAATATTCTCATAATAAAGATTGAAAAGAAATTGGTTCGGAGACGTTTCCACGGATCAAATTTATCGTGGATTCTGGTCAAAGATCATAAAGCCAATATCATGCGGATTCTAAAGGAATCCATCACCAGGAAAAAAATGTCTTAGAACAACTCCCGAACAAATTTAAAAGAACTGCTTTACTCTTTCCTGGCATTCTGCTTAATTGAATCAACCTCAAATGAATGGATAACTTATATGAAATTTTCTTGTTCTTTATTGGTCGCTCTTTTGATTTTTGCTTCCTGCACAAAAGTAGAACAGATGAATTGGGAGGATGGAACCTGGATTGATCTGACCTATGAATACTCCGATGAAACACTCTATTGGCCAACATCAGCTCTCTTTAAGGTAGATACTGTTTTTGTGGGAGAAACGGAGGGTGGATATTATTACGAAGCTTTCACAGTATCTACAGCCGAACATGGTGGGACCCATCTGGATGCACCCATTCATTTTTACGAAACGGGTAAGACGGTGGACGAGATCGGCATCGACCAGTTAACCGGTTATGCCGTTGTGATTGATGTGACTGAGCCTGTAGCACAAAATCGGGATTATCAAATTCAGCCTTCGGATATCACCGAATGGGAGCAGGAGCACGGGCAGATTCCTGAAGGATCCATTCTGCTTTTTTATACCGGAATGGGAGCCTACTGGCCGGATGCGGAAGCCTATCTTGGAACGGCCAACAGGGGAGAGGAGGCCCTTTCTGAACTTAGTTTTCCGGGCATTCACCCTGATGCGGCGCAATGGATTGTAGAAAACCGAAATGTAAAAGCAGTTGGATTGGATACACCAAGTTTGGATTATGGTCAGTCAGAGCTCTACGAAACCCATCAAACTCTTTTTGAACACGATATTCCCGGATTTGAAAACGTGGCGAATCTGGATCAACTGCCCACAACCGGTGCTTACATCATTGCTCTCCCCATGAAAATCAAAGACGGCAGTGGTGGGCCATTGAGGATTGTGGCGCATATCAGTGAGTAGATTTTTGATAAACCGCAAAGAGCGCTAAGAATCGCAAAGGCGTCTACCAAAAACGTTGCGCCCTTAGCGGTTAAAACAAATTCTGTAAGGTATTTGATATTGTTAGTTCATACAGATAGCTAATACTTATAAAAGTTTACTGTATGACAGAAAATGAAATTGGAAAGATAATTGTCAATTCGGCACTTCATGTTCATAGAAACTTGGGTGCCGGACTATTGGAGTCTGCATATCAGGCTTGTTTGAAATACGAACTAAGAAAATCAGATCTTTTTGTTGAGTCTGAGGTTGGATTGCCAGTAGTTTATGAGGAAGTAAAGCTGGACTGTGGATATAGAATTGATCTGTGGATTGAAAGAAATGTCATTATAGAAATTAAAGCTGTCGATAGTTTAAATGATATCCATTTAGCACAAATTCTGACCTACCTTAAACTATCAGGAAATAAACTGGGATTTCTGATTCATTTTAATGTTCCGCTCATTAAGAATGGAATTAGAAGAGTCGTCAACAATTTATAGAGTTTGGGACAACCGCAAAGACATCTAAAAAAGCTTCGCGAATCTTAGCGCACTTAGCGGTTTTTAAAAGTCTGAGTCCAAAAATTATTGATGTCACCATGGTGTCATGATTCTCTTTTATTATTCTCAGAAAGCTCGAACAAATTCATAATGCATGCATATTTCTGACCTTTTTGACACCTTTCCTTTCCTGGAGCGAAAACTAGGACCAGAAATTTTTGAGGATATTCCGCAGGAGCCTGGCATTTATCGATTCTATGATGAGAATGAGTTGCTTCTGTACGTGGGCAAAGCCAAAAATCTCAGACGGCGGCTATTCTCCTATAAACGGGCCAAACCTGGTAAAACCTCCCGGAAAGAAGCGGCCATGATCAGCAAGATTCATCGGATTGAATATGACATCCTGGAGTCAGAACACGAAGCAATTCTGTGCGAAAATTACTGGATTCGCGAACATCGTCCGGAATTCAATTATGCCAATAAGCATACGGAAACCTACTATTTCATTACAATTCAGGAACATCAATCTGGATTGACGTTTGGGCTTTCTATGAATCCGTCGGGTAATCTTTACCCTGATTCTGATAAACCACTTTATCGGGAACTGCATCCACCTTTTGAACAAAATGTGGAGAAGAAGATTTATGGCTGTTTTAAAGGCCACAGAATTGTCCGAACCTCTTTGGGAGCATTGCTCCAACTACTTTGGATGGCAGAATATGAATCCGTCTCACCCCATTATCTTCCGGTCCAGTTAAGTAGAAATCTGACTCCGATGCGGTTTTATTTTCCTGTTTCTGAGAAATCATCCCTGAAAAAAGATCAACTGACAGATATGCTGAATGATTGGTTCCTGGGAGATTCATTCGAAATTGTCGATTATTTACGGACAAGGATTTCCATAGCAGATGATTCTCTTTTTACAAAAACATTTTTAGATGAGAGTACAGAAATTTTGTCCGGATTTTTTCAACGAAATCTTGAAAGATATCGAATGATGCGTGAATCAATCCCGAATCCGAAATCCCATCTGATTCATCAACATGAACTGGATGATTTGATGACTAAAATTAAAGGTAAGGACCCATCCCCCGGCCTCTTCCCTATGCCGTAAAAGATCGACATAAAGAAGGGGAGTATTAGAAGTCCCTCCTTGTTCATTGGTTCTTTTTCAATGAAATAGGGAGGGATTTAGGTCACTTCCTCTATTGCTATTCACGGTTTTTTCTGCTTTTTTATTTCATGTTCAAAAATACCATAACAGAACAAGGAGCCGATCAGAAAGGATTTTCTGAATGATGACTGATAACAAGTTTTTTGAATGTTATAGAATGGTTGCTCCGGTTTGATGGACCACAAAACTTAATGAATCGACTATGTCACCTATCATTGCAGAAATTATCGGAACGGCAATACTCATATTATTTGGAGGCGGTGTTGTTGCCAATGTAATACTCAACAAAACAAAGGGAAACGGCAGCGGCTGGATTGTCATCACCTGGGGTTGGGGTATGGGAGTTTTTATCGCCGTATTTACCATGGGGCAATTCAGCGGAGCTCATATCAATCCGGCAGTTACGGTTGGTTTGGCTATTGCGGGATTATTTGAGTGGGGATTGGTCATCCCCTACATCCTTGCACAAACTGTGGGCGCTTTTTTAGGCGCTGTATTGGTTTGGCTGGCTTACAAAGATCATTTTGCGGCTACCGATGATGAAGGCCTGAACCTGGCTGTTTTTTCCACGGCTCCTGAAATCAGGAATTACTCCTGGAATTTTGTAACGGAGGTTATCGGAACATTCATTCTTATTTACGCAATACTTTATCTGGCATCTCCCGGTTTTGTGGATGTGAATGGAGAGTTACTCTCTTCAATTGTGATTGAGGGACAAGAAGTTGGTTTTGGACTCGGCGCTCTTTCTGCACTTCCGGTGGGGCTCCTGGTGTTGGGAATAGGTTTGGCTTTGGGAGGTCCCACAGGCTATGCCATCAATCCGGCACGGGATCTCGGGCCGCGCATTGCCCACGCCATTCTGCCGCTTCCTCATAAAGGAAACAGCGATTGGGCCTATGCATGGGTTCCGGTTATAGCGCCGATTGTGGGTGCCGCTCTTGCCGCGGGATTGTACCTTCTTTTTTAATTGTAAGATGCTCTCTGATGATTAGCGAATCGGACAAGAGAAAGCATCACCGGGACTTCAATTAGCACTCCAACCACGGTTACCAACGCGGCTCCCGATTGTAGCCCGAACAGTGCAATAGCCACGGCAACGGCAAGCTCGAAAAAGTTGCTGGCCCCAATCATAGAACCCGGGGCACACACTTGGTAGGGCAACCCAATCCATCGTCCGCCATACCAGGCTAAGACAAATATGAAATACGTCTGAATCATGAGAGGGATGGCAATCAGTACAATATCCATAGGCTGAGCAATAATACGTTCGCCCTGGTATGCAAACAGAAGGATCAGGGTGATGAGTAATGCAGAAATGGAAACCGGCTTAAATTTGGGCAGAAATGTTTTTGTATACCACTCCTCGCCTTTACGGTTTATGGCAATTTTGTGTGTGATATACCCGGCTACAAGCGGAATTACCACAAAGACAATGACTGAAACCGCCAGGGTTTCGTAGGGAATGGTAATATCTGTGATGCCCAATAGTAATCCTACAATCGGGATAAACAGAATAAGAATTAATAAGTCATTAACCGATACTTGGACAAGCGTGTAGTTGGGGTCGCCGTCCGATAAATATGACCAGACGAACACCATGGCTGTACAAGGTGCGGCGCCCAATAAAATGGCTCCTGCAATATACTGATCGGCCATTTCAGGGCTCAGCCAGGCCGAATAGATTTGCTGAAAAAAGATCCATGCAAAAAAGGCCATTGTAAAAGGCTTGATAGCCCAGTTGATAATTACGGTCCAGACAACTCCTTTTGGAGATTTTCCAATCTCCTTTAAGGAGGCGAAATCGACCTGTAACATCATCGGGTAAATCATCAGCCAGATTAGAATGGCTACCGGAATATTGACTCTGTAGATCTCCCAGTGGCTGATGAATTCAATGGAATCTTCCGCTAAAAAACCCACTCCAATTCCAATTCCGATACAGAGAAGCACCCATAGCGTGAGATACCTTTCAAAAAAGTCCATCCGTTTTTTTGATTCAGCCATCATAAATATTTAAAAGCTCGATAAAGTATTCACGTTTGTTACAATTGTTTAACCGCAGGGAACCAATTCATTCTTGATATTCATACTTGGCTTGTAAACTATCGGTTTTAATTCAGTTGACCAGGCTCATCATATAAAACATTTCTGCCGCAATCTGTTTACAGCGTTCATCATAGATGTCTGTTTCCTGTTCTGTTCCGTCTGATTCTTTGGGATCTCGGTAAGTAATCGGAATTCGAAATTCTGCTCCCGGCACAAACGGACAATTCTCGTCGGCATCGGAGCAGGTCATCACAGCGGCAAATTCTTTTTGGGGATTTAGCGGATCGTCAAATGTCTTGGAAAAACAGGTCAACGGTTCAGCTTTTTCGTGAAAATACACTTGGTATTCAGGATTGTCTCCTCCCGGGTTTTCTACCCTGAAGCCGGCGCGTTCCAAAGCCGCCACAGCTCTCGGGTTAAAGGCAGTGGCTTCCGTTCCCCCGGAGAATGTTTCAACATTTCCAATGCCGTATTGAGATGCCGCAACAGCTGTCCAAATCTGGGCGAGGTGACTCCTCCGGCTGTTATGGGTACAGATAAAGTTAAGTTTTGCGGTTTTATGATCTTCTAATTTGCTGTGGATATAATCAGCCGTTTTCTTCAATTCTTCCTTCCGGGATGTTGGAATGGAATCAAAACCGGATTCCAATTCTGAGATATATGCTTTTAATTTTTGATACATGTTTGTGTTGGAAGCAATTCATGGCAGGGGCAATCCATGAATTGTCCCTGCCATATCGGAATGTTTTGTGGATTGGATTTTAGCAGCAACCGGAACCGGGAGTACAGCAGCCTGATTCTGAATCCGCCGAAACCTCAGCCTCATCTTTTAGGGCGAATCGCTCCGATGATCCGGATTTTTGTGCAAACACGGTGATACTGTAGATGCCAACACTGCCCGTATTAAACTCCGCGATTTCATCTTCATCCAGGTATTGGCTGAGAATATCCTCCGGAAGTTCAATCGGTTTCTCTTTTTGAAGGGTGATATTTTCAAAACCTGCATTACGGATAAGCCCAAGATACTCGTCTTTTTGAATCGCTCCGGCCACACATCCGGCGTACATTTCTGCATCATTTTGCAGGGCTGCGGGAAGATCTCCTTCCAATACAATATCGGAGATGCTGAAATGTCCGCCGGGCTTTAACACACGGTGCATTTCAGAGAATACCTTCGGCTTATTAGGTACCAGGTTCAGCACACAATTACTTACAATAACATCAGCTATGTTATCAGAAACCGGCATGTCTTCAATATCCCCAAAGCGAAACTCCACGTTGTTAAAGCCAAGCTTTTCGGCATTTTGCCGGGCTTTATGAATCATCGGTTCTGTGAAATCAATCCCGATAACTTTTCCCTCAGAGCCTGTTTCGTGCCGGGCTACAAAGCAATCATTACCGGCTCCTGATCCAAGATCTATGACCGTATCTCCCTTTTTGATTTTTGCAAACTGGGTCGGGAGTCCGCATCCAAGGCCAAGATCAGCATCGGCATTATATCCCTCCAGTTCACTGTAATCATCCGTCATGATGTTGTACACTTTTGTAGATTCACCGCCTGCACCACAACAGCTTCGGGCGTTGTAGTCTTTCCCCTGATCACTGATCTGACTGTACTTTTGTCGAACGGTTTCTTTGAGTTCTTCCGGAGATTTGGGTCTTGTTTTCATATTAACAGCAGCTTGAATTTTGAGTGGTTAAATTTGTTAAAAAAGTTTCTAAAATGGTTTTTAGTCCGGCCAGGTTTTCTTCATCCAAACAATAACAGGTTCGTACGCCATCAATTTCACCCTTAATAATGCCGGCAGATTTCAGTGCTTTCAGATGTTGGGACACTGTAGATTGGGCGAGGGGAAGTTGATCGGTGATATCGCCGCAAATACAAGTATCGCGTTTGGCAAGTATTTCAAGTATAGCAATTCGGGCTGGATGCCCGAGAGCTTTTGCAAACTCGGCCGTTTTAATCTGGTTTTCGTTAAAAAGTTGTGCTTTTGTAATCGCCATAATCGTATATCGTAATTTTACGATTAAAAATAGAGATCATATTGTGATGAGTCAATAGTCTTAGGAAAAAAGCTGCAAAACATCTTTGCGACAACTCCAAACAGGTACCGCTTCCATTTTTCTGAAAACGGTTTCAGTTTTTAGCGAAAAAATTGTAATGTGTCGGGCGTGTCAGATATTGTTATCAGAAATTAATTCAAGGACAGTTCTTATGAGTTTTCAAATCCAGTCTTCCGGAGATAAATATGATGTAGCAATAGTAGGATCGGGGGCCGGAGGAGGGATGGCCGCGCGAATTTTAGCCGAGGCCGGACTGTCTGTCGCCGTTTTGGAAGCCGGCGGTTATTTTGATCCCGCCCAGGAAGAATACAGAACACAATTGAGATGGCCGTGGGAATCTCCCCGGCGGGGAGCCAGCACTGTTCGTGATTTTGGCGATTTTGATGCAGCCTGGGGTGGATGGGAAATTGACGGGGAACCTTATACCCGGAAAAATGGAACTCAATTCGATTGGTTCCGGTCCCGGATGCTGGGAGGAAGAACAAATCACTGGGGAAGAATTTCACTCCGTTTTGGCCCGATGGATTTCAAAAAGAAAGACGTTGACGGATTGGGCGAAAACTGGCCGATCAGCTACGATGATATTAGTCCGTATTATGACCAGGTAGATAAAATGATCGGGGTTTTTGGTACAAACGAAGGTCTTCCAAATGACCCGGATGGGTTTTTTCTCCCTCCGCCAAAACCGAGGCTTCATGAATTGTATGTACAAAAAGCCGCACGAGGGGTAGGTATACCGGTTATTCCTTCACGATTGTCGATACTTACCCGGCGTGTAAGTGACAGAAGGGGAGCTTGTTTTTATTGCAGTCAGTGTAACCGGGCTTGCAATGCATATGCCGATTTTTCTGCAGGAACGTGTCTTGTTCAGCCTGCAATGGAACGTGGCAAAGTAGAGCTCTACACAAATGCTATGGTCCGCGAAGTAACCACAAACGGTGACGGACTGGCTACGGGTGTGATCTACATCAACAAGGAAGACATGAAGGAGTATCAGGTAAAAGCCCGAACTGTTGTTCTGGGAGCTTCTGCATGTGAGACCGCTCGAATTTTATTGAACTCTAAATCAACCCAACATCCGGATGGACTGGCAAATGGCAGCGGCGTTGTAGGGCGTTATCTTCATGATTCAACGGGTGCTTCAAGATCTGCAATTATGCCTGAGATGATTGACCGCCAGAGGTATAATGAAGATGGCGTTGGCGGCCTTCACGTTTATACGCCCTGGTGGGGCGATAATTCCAAGCTCGATTTTCCCCGAGGGTATCACATAGAATATTGGGGAGGGATGGGTATGCCGATGTACGGAACAGGTTTTGGAATGGACAGCGCCCGTCAGTACGTCAAAGATGAGTTTGGAAATCCATCGCCCAATGGAGGATATGGAAAAAGCCTGAAGCAGGATATCAGAAGATTATACGGCTCTTCGGTGGGTATGTCCGGACGGGGTGAGTGTATCGCTCGATACGATAACTACTGTGAAATCGATCCCGATACGGTGGACAAGTATGGAATTCCGGTACTGCGATTTAACTATACCTGGAGCGAGCACGAAATAAATCAGGCGAAACATATGCAGGATACATTTGAAGAAATCCTGACAAATATGGGAGCCATTTTACTCGGAGACAAACCGGGGCCGGATACGGATTATGGATTGGCAGCACCGGGAAGAATTATCCACGAGGTGGGAACCACGCGAATGGGTGATGATCCGTCTACTTCCGTATTAAACAGTTATTCACAGGCTCACGAATGCGAAAACCTCTTTGTGGTGGATGCCGGAAGTTTTGTGTCTCAGGCAGATAAAAACCCTACATGGACAATTATGGCGCTTTCATGGCGTACATCGGATTACATCGTTGATCAAATGGAAAAAGGAAACCTCTAAAAAGACTACGAATATGGACAGAAGAGAACATCTTAAATTATTATTGGCAGGTGGAGCCGGAGCGGCCCTTTTTCTTTCAACCGGATGTACGGAGGAAGATCGCAAACAAAGCGAGAATATTATTGCGGAAAATGGCGGTGAACCCACCTATGGCTATGGTCGAACCGAAGAAGAGACAGCCCGCGATGCCCAATTACGATCCCAAACGTTTTTTACGGAGCATGAACTGGCAACGGTGGCTGTACTGGCAGATATCATTATTCCGGCTGATGAAGAATCAGGAAGTGCAACCGATGCCGGCGTTCCCGACTTCATAGAGTTTATGATGAAAGATTATCCTCCGTTTCAGGATCCTACACGCGGTGGACTGATGTGGCTGGATGGCCAATGCAATAAACGCTTTGGTAAAAATTTCGTGGATTGTTCAGAAGAAGAGCGAATTGAAATGGTAGAACTGATCGCCTGGCCGGATAATGCTGAACCGGATATGATGTACGGTGTTCGCTTCTTTAACCGGATGCGGGATCTGACGGCAACCGGTTTCTTCACAACCAGAATGGGAGTTGACTATCTTGGATACGAAGGAAATAATCCCGGTTTTTGGGATGGCGTTCCACAGGAAGTCCTTGATAAGCACGGCCTTTCTTATGATGAAGAAATGATGGATAAATATATCAAAGAAGAAGAGAGGTACATCCTGGCAGAATGGGATGAAGATGGAAATGTGATTAATCGGTCACAGAGTAGTTAGTTCAACGGTTTCGGGTATGAACAGTTGGGGATTTTATGCCCTAACTGTTCGGTTTGGCACCGACCTTTGTTTTATGTTTATATTTCCGTTTTACCACTTTAGCCCCAATTGTTTATAGCCATTGTTGTGTGCAGGCTTTTATTATTCAGTTGTTTCAAATTCAATCAAATATGGGATTAATGGAATACCTTCTGTATTTCTAAATCCAGAACCAACAACAATTTGATATTTTTTTGATGGTTCTAATTTTTCTATGCCAAAACTTACGGATTTTCCGTCTTCTGAAAAACCTTGAAAATCTTTAATTCGAATAACGTTTTCTTCTCCAAGAGAACCTAATTGAAAATTACGAAAACGTGTATCCATTTTTTGAGAAAAATGAATTGTCAATACATCAATGTCAGTTTGTACGTTGGTGCTTTTGTTTTGAATTTTATCTACACTTTCAACTTTAGGTCTGCTTCTTTCAAATGCTTCTTTATATGAGTTTAAAGGTTTGTCAAAATGCTCTGATTTTTCTACGAATTTGATTAGCTCACGTTCATTATTGTAATCAAGTTCTATCATTTCCTTAATTGCTTGTTGTTTGTCCGTTGATATGTTGTAATAATCTTCACAAATCTTATAACCAACGTAGTATGCCAAATCACGCATTCCAAACTCGTTATCCGAACTGTTCCAAATCCAGTTGTATAGATTTGGTGAGAACATTTCCAATTCAAATTTGGCTTTAATTTTAGCATCGTTGTTTCTGCCAAATTCAATTTGCGGGTTTGGTGACTTTGTTTCCAATGCCTTTTCAGCAACGAACTCTGCAACGCCTTCCAAAACGGTTTGTGCTAATAAGCTATTTCCAATAGTTGTTTTTTGTTGCGTGTGAACATATTCGTGAATATTTAAAAATACAATGTTCTTGCTGGGTTCAGAATCAAAATAATTCCGTAAGTGCGATAAATTTTCAGGAAATTCATTTGTTGGCGTTTTCTTATCTGCCAGAGCCAATTCCGAACCAATTAGAACTAAACTGTCTAAAGTTGTACCGTTTGTTCTTAAAGCACCAATCGTAAAATATATTTTAGCAGGTTTTATGTTTGGGTAAATTTCTTTTAAGTTTTTAATTCCTTTCTCCAATTCGGAACTGTATTGGTCTGCTTTCAATGTATTTTCTCTAATTGAAGTCCAAAATTTAGGATAATTATTGATTGCAGAAATGTACTCTTGGGGCGTATAATTTCTTGCTTGTCGGATTGCTTTTAATCCATCAGTTCCTTTTTTAAGATACAGACTGTCGAGATATTTGTTTTGCAAAATCGAATCTTGTGTCGAAGTGACTTTGTCGTAGGCTTCCCAAAAGTTTTTTATATCTGAAGTAACAATATTCGAACTTTGTTTTTGTGTTTGACAACTTGTCAAGATTACGGAAATGGTCAAGAAAGTTATAATTTTATTCATTGTTTAGTTTTCGTTTTTCAGCTTGCACACAACATTGGCATATGACCAATGCTATTCAGGTTATCATTACTTCGTACACAAGTTTTCTTCACGTTATTCTTAAAATAATGAGGATAACATGAAGAAAACGGAGTTCATATCAAAGTAAGAATATCGTCTTACGCTTCAGAACTAAAGTGAGAATACCCTGAAGGCTTATCCGAAGTTTTTTATATCTCAACTCAAATCAGATTCAGGAAGTTTGTTCTAAAGAATTGGGATATAGTTACACTCTCACGATCCTACCAATGATAACCGGTACTGTCTGTTCCAATTTAACAGATCCTGACGGAAAGGCAATTAAAATAGTAGGTTAGGCGCTAAAATCAGTTATCCTGATTGTCATCATTGTCGTTATTTCTCTCTCTTGAAAAAATACTTCGGATCCGACCAAAAAGACCTTCCTTTTCGCGGTCTCCGTTTTCCATTTCTGCTTCGTCGTCATCTCTTCCGGAGAAGAAATCGCGGAGCCGGTCACTAAATTTGTCGGGCCTGAAGTCAGGACAATTTAAGCGGTATGAAAGATTCGTTTGATTATCATGAAAACGGGTAGGCTGTTCATAAGCAGGATATTGCTGAAGATTTTGAAGGAAGCGCCCAACAATCGGGAGTGCTGTTTGAGAAGCGTATCCCATATTTCCTGTAAACCGGATGCGGTAGTTCCAACCGCCGACCCATGATCCGAAAACCATGTCCGGTGTCATTCCAACAAACCAGCCATCCGTATAATCCTGGGTGGTTCCTGTTTTACCTGCAAGGGCGTGATTAATGCCATAAATTGTCCGAAGCCGGTATCCCGTACCTTCGTTTACTACTTTTTCCAGCATTTTCACCATTGTTGATGCGGTACGAGGCGAGATGGATTCCTGCGCCTCTACACTTTCAGGTGACTCAGATTCTTCAGGACGGAAATCATAAATTAATTCACCACTCGAGTTGTAAACAGTGGTAATTAATTGCGGTTTTGCCGGTTTTCCTTCATTTAAAAAAGAGGAGTAAGCTGTAACCAATTCTATCAAAGAAACTTCGGCTGTTCCCAAAGCAATGGAGGGTTCTGCCGGTATGTTAGATTCAATTCCCATTCTGTAAGCTGTTTCCTGTACCCTGGAAATGCCTGTCTCCATAAGCAGATCTACAGCAATGGTATTGTAAGAATGAGCCAGAGCAGCAGAAAGAGAATACCGTCCGCCGTATTCATCGGCGTGGTTTCTGGGCGTCCACTCTTCGTATTGCTCATAGGTTGTCAGTACATTTCTGCGGTAATCGCAGGGCCTCATTCCGGACTCAAGTGCGGCAGCATAAACAATCGGTTTAAAAGCAGAACCGACCTGGCGTTTTGATTTTACATGGTCGTACTTGAAGTGTTTATGATTGATACCGCCAACCCAGGCAAGGACCTGACCATCGTGCGGATTCATCGCTATGAATCCGGAATTTAAGAATGTAAGGTAGTGGCGGAGCGAATCGTAAGGTGTGACGGATTTTTGTTCATATCCATCCCAGGTAAACAATTCCATTTCTACAGGTTGATGGAGAATGCTGTCGATTTTGGCTTCAGACATCCCTGAATTCTTTAACTTTTTATAGTGGCCGGATTGTCGCCAGGCGTATTGGATGTCTGAATCGTTCTTATCATCAAAAATTGGAACTCGTTCAATTTGACGATCAAGAGCCGCCTGTAATTCCTTCATCTGAGCTGATACAGCTTTTTCGGCTGCATTTTGTACCCTGGAATCAACGCTGGTATTAATAATGAGTCCATCCGTATAGAGATTATATTGATTTCCATCAAGAGAGGGTTCGGACTTTAAAAGATTCAACATTTCCTGCCGGATATGCTCACTAAAATAGGAGGCCGGGCCATTATCAGCCGATAACCGGTTGTAGTTGACTTCTAATGGTAAAGCCATCACGGAGTCCGCAACACCGGCCTGCATGCTTCCAAACCGTTCCATTTGAAGTAGTACCACATTTCGTCTCTGTTTTGCGCGTTCGGGATGGTTTCTGGGATTGTACCATGAAGTGGCTTTCAACATGCCGGCAAGGGTTGCGGCTTCCTGGATATTCAATTCGGAAGCATCTTTGCTGAAAAATCTTTGAGCGGCCATTTCAACCCCAAAAACTTCCTCGCCAAACGAAACACTATTCAGGTAAAGTTCAAGGATTTTGTCTTTATCATATGCGCGTTCAAGCCGCCGGGCGATCATCATTTCCCGTAATTTATCGGCTACTAAATGTATCAAGCCGCTTCCTTCCCGCGGATAAATATTCTTGGCAAGCTGTTGAGTAATAGTACTTCCACCCCCGGTGTCCTGTCCTAAGAGAATGGTCTTAACAGCCACCCGTACAAGAGCTCTTGTATCCACACCGTTATGTTCATAAAAGCGGGCGTCTTCAACGGCAATGAGCGCGCGCGTCATAGCCGGATTAATTTCATCCAGTGTGACTTCATTTCGATTCTGCAGGTAATACGTTCCCAGAAGTTTTCCATCAGAGGAATATAGCTGGGACGCTTCGTGATTTTGAATCGTCGTCAATTCATCCGTACCGGGAACAGGTCCCCAAAAACCGAGCCATACTGAAATAATAAAGAGATAGGCTAAAATAAAGGGGAATACACATATTAAAATCCAAATATGCGTTTTGGTGATGTTGTTCTTTATTTTTCTAAGAATATGTTTGAGTTGTTCCATTACAAAGCTGTAGATAAATGAAGCCTGCCAATTGTATTTGTACGGCAGTTATGAAATTCAGTTCCCAATAAAACGAGATGTATAAACCAATGGAATAGAAGTAAATTTGATAAAACTCTGTTTCGTTCATCTGATGTGTTTGGAGAAATCACAACGAATTAATTCGATTAATTGATGTATATTTTCAACCGCAAAAATAAAACGAAATTAAAGTAAAGATTCATATCGTAATGGAAAAAGCAATTATTGAGACCGAAAAAGGGAATATGGAAGTTGAATTCTTTTCAGAGGATGCTCCAAACACCGTTGATAATTTTTTATCACTCTCTAAAAAAGGGTTTTATGACGGACTGACTTTTCACCGGGTGATTCCTGATTTTGTGATTCAGGGCGGTTGTCCAAAAGGAGACGGAAGTGGTGGACCCGGTTATAAAATTGATTGCGAGCTGGATGGCGACAACCAATACCACGATCGCGGAGTTTTATCGATGGCCCATGCCGGTAGAAACACGGGAGGCTCTCAGTTTTTTATTTGTCACAGTCGGAAGAATACGGCTCATCTAGACAGGAATCATACTGTTTTTGGTAAAGTTGTGAAGGGCTTGGATGTAATTGATGAGATCAGGCAGGGAGACCGGATTGAGAAAATTCGAATTATAGAAGAATAGTTTAGATCCGCGAGATCTTTAAAGATTTCGCGGATTTCTTCAGTCTTACTGCTGATACAACTGCCGGTCGATCAAGTAAATCGTTCCAAAAATGAGTGTGAGGCCAATCAGGCTCAGGATCGGTTCCCAAATTACAAATCCGCCTATTGTTCCCAGAACAGCTCCAAGATACTGAATCGTTTTGAGCTGTTCGTTTGTTGCGTTCCGGATCATGGATTCGAGGCGCTGCTCATCGTACTTCTTCAAATTTTCTTCAACCAGTGTCTGAACATTCAATTGGTTGATAAGTTTGTAAAGAAGCTGTGTAATCAGCTCGTCAATTTTGTCACTGTTTCGGTGAATTTTATCGGGAAATTCATCCAGATATTCTTCAATGTATCCGATATTTCTCTCAGCCGTAACCGGTAATCTCTCCAGAAGATTTTCAATGAATTCCTGGAGCGTCTGGCCGCTGAGAAATGAATAGGTTTTTAAAGCTACTTTTTCAAAAGCCTTGTTTTGAAGAGCATCCTCAATTTCCAGCAGGATATGATCGGAGACTTTCTTTCTGAATTCCGGGTTTTGGACAATCGAATCCACATAATTTAAAATCCACTCTTTCAGATCTTCACGAAAATCTTCACGCTCGGTAATCTCCTGCATGTGCTCAATAGCCTGCAACCGGTAACGGCTGATGGCTTTCGATTCCCGGATTTTTTGTTTGATTAATTCGGGATTGATAAGATCGTCGGATACGGCATGAGAAAGCCTGTAAGCGATGCGGTTTTTGTGAGCAGGAACAAGTCCTTGTCCCAATAGAGGACGTTTTTTTACCGGCTTGAAAAGCATTGTTATGGCAATCCAGTTCGTCAGGTAGCCAATCAATCCGCTTACAGAAATGATTCGTATTAATCCATCAAACTGAAGAGACATTCCAAAAATTTCGACTCCCATTCCCTCAAAATCCCAGAGAAATGAGAACAGAAACAGGACACATAAAATCCATGGAATGGGTTTGAGAAATTGAAGAATCGGCAGCTTTGAAATTTCTGGAGCGGCCTGAACTTGTACCTTTTTGGAGTCTCCGTCAGAATCGAACTCCAGGTATTTAGAAAGAATTTGCCCAAGTTTTTTGAAGTGACTTTCTTCGCTTTTTTTGCCCACGGTTTTGGGAGTCAGTGGTTCTTTTTCTTCTATTTCCATGGATTTTCAAACTTCAATTAACAACCGTTGAATTCAGGTTACTCCTTGCAAAGAAGGAATGATCATTCTTTAAGACGTTATGATCTCCTTTACGGTTTCAGGTTTGAGGGTGCGATTTTCTTTCAGGCGATTTACTTCCAGTAATTTTTTGTGAAGTGAATTTGCCTCGTCCAGGTATTTTACAACTTTCTTTCCGGGTGTAACGGTGCGATTGTTCAGATGTATCCATCCTTTAGAAATCCATTCGTCAACCGTTTTTCCAAACTTTGAGGATTTTGCGATGCCCAGTTCATTCATTTTAATTCCAAGCTCACTCAAAGTTAAGCACGGATAAATAGATTGAATGCTGTTGAAAATATTGTCTGAATCAGGATAAAAAATCACATCCGGATTCAGATCACTTATCAAACTCTTTTCCAGGAGCTTTGGCATAGAAAGGCTTTCAAGAGTTTGATTGTATATCCAGCGGTAGAGTTTGCCGATGTTTTTTGGAAGCTCACCGGCAACGGAATCCGGTTCAATGGAAAGATCAATAGGATGGATGCTTTCATGGGGATCCTCATTGTCTGCAATTTCCTGCAAATAGGTCGGCTTCAAATGATTAACCGAACCGATATTAAGATACTGCTGACGCATGTGTGCCCAGGTGTCGCTATAAAATGCCTGGGCGGATGTTCTCGGATAACTGATAAGTGATTCCTCTGAAAAGGGAAGCACAGTCTGGAATAGCTGATTTAGCAACAACTGACCATCATGGAAAGTGGGAGAAAGCTTTTCAGATTGGATAAACTCTAAAACATCAAATGTAGAAAGTGGTTTTTGAACCCGAAACTGATCATGATTCTGGGCCGGCCTCAAATTGATCCATTCATCAAAATGAGATTGAACCGGTTTGTTGCTGCGATAAAGGGAATGATTTTCATCCAAAAAAGAATGAAAATGTGTGTTGGCTCCAAGAATGGAAATCAATCCTGCAAGCTGCATATCAGGAATTTCAGCATATTTCGACCATAATTTCTGAATGAGAAATTGGTTTTTTAAACGTGCTTCGAGGTGTGCTTCATCCAGTTCGGTAGTTTCACTCAGCATAGTATAGATACTCTTTTTGCTGAGGCTTTGCAGTTGTCCACGTTTAATGTTGGATGATTGAATGAATCGGTTAACCGACCATGCGATAAAATCACCGGAAGCATCCGAGTCTACGGCAATAACAATGGTACCGGCTATTTTTGCCTGTTCCTTCAGTTCATTTCTGATCGGTAATTTATCGGGATCGGCAATGGCTTTTATTTGATGTTCATGAACATCGTACCTGGGCCGCCAGCAGAATCCATCTGTGGAGATTACATAGACCGATGGCGGACACATTTTCTGAATAATGCCGGCAATTGTAGGAGATTCAACAATGAGCAGTGTATAGACAGATGTGTCCATAATCAGTTGCTCAAATATTCCAGGTAGTGATTTTCGAGCTTTGTCATGGCTTCTTTCTCTTCGGTTGTCGAGTCTTCATACCCCACAAGATGGAGTAAACCATGGATAAATATACGATAAAATTCTTGCTCCGGATCAGATTCCAATTCCCTGCTTTGTTCGGCGATTCTGGGAGCACAGCAATAGAGCGTACCTTCAATTCCTTCTTCGGGATCATCCTCGTAATTGAACGAAATGATATCGGTTACATAATCTCTGTCTAAATACTCTTTGTTGATTTCGATAATTCCTTCCTCATCAACATAAACAACTTCTACGAAGGAAAAACTGCTATTCTCTTCCTTCTCTATGATTTGAAGAAGCCTCTCAAGAGCCGGTTCGTTGACCGGAAGATTAAATTGGGAAGGATTATGAACAGATAAAACCGACTCGTTCGATTTGGCCGGGAAATCAGGAAACGTTGTCATCGTCGAAAGAAAAGTCGTCGATATCCAGTGTGTCGGTCAGTGAAAGTGCAACACCGCACATCATCATATCTTCCGGAAGTTTTGTGAAATCGCCAGTCAGAACGGAATCATCCACATTAGAATACAGGCTGCATCCGGCGCCTTGCTCAATGATCAAGCCAGAAGTGATGCCGTTTTGTTTCCCGAAAAAGGTTACCTGTTTTAAAATATCACTGGCAATGAACGCTGTGCAATTATGGAGTTGCATAAATGTGCTGCCGGAATAAACGGATACCATGTTCATTCGTTTATGATTCACCTCAAGACCAAGGTGAATTTCAAATGCCAGTTTCCGGTTATCTTCCTGGTTTTCCATTTCAAGCCGGTATACATCAGCACCCAGTTTTTTGGGAGTGGACTCAAGTACTTTCCCAATCGATAAGATATTTTCTTCCGTAAATTCGTGTATCATAAAATGCTCAATTGTAACCTGATTTATCACGTAATATACGATCTGAAAGAATCATTTTAAATTTTATGATCAATTCAGACCAAACTGGCTTATTCGCTGACGGCTTTCTCCTATGGAATCGGGCAATGCCAACCGTCCATCTGTAATTGAATTTACCTCCATTCGCAGTAAATCGGCTGCTTCAAGTTCATCATTTTCATAAAAAATATTCTGAAGAATTGTTAGCCTGCTTACCGAAAAGCTGATATTCTGAACGAGTGATTCCCGTGTGTTAGCCAGCCTTTGGAGCCTGCTTCGCAGCTGTTGGGCTTCGTCTGTTCGGGCTCTGGAGCGTGCCATTTGTATATCTTGTTCAAGACTGGTTAACTGGCTTTCAAGGTCGTCGAGTTCCTGCATGTCATAGCGAAGTTCGCGCTGAAGCTGATCGCTTATAAACATTGAAAGATCGTTGGCCCGATCTGTTTCGCCGGTTCGCATATACCTGTAAGCATAGAGCGTTGGAATTGTCCAGTCATGCTCGATTTCGCGCACCGGAATTTTATCTTCTCCAAACTTCAGCCACTGGGCGGCGCTGGTTGTATCACCGCGTTCCATATATGCATCGGCAAGCTGTGTAAATCCATAGCGATAGTTTCCAAGCATCCGGCGAATATTCTCATTGAAATAGGCGTCGGGAGAATCCCAGTTTTCAAACCGGAATTTTTCAAGCCTGTCGGCATGTACTTCGGGATCAACATAACCGAACGGTCCGACTTCCCTTTGTTTTGGTACAATCCGGAATGCTTTTCCTTCAAACTGAAAGAAATTCTGGAGTCCTAACTGTCCCGAATTCGAAACTGTATTCGCAAAGTAAACTGGTCGTATCCATTGGTTATTTTGTAAAATGTGGAGGATCATTTTATCCTGCGTTTGCAGGTAAAACCGTTCGTTGCCTTGGCTGTCGCGTCCGGCGGAGCGTCCTTCCAAATACCATCGAACTTCATCATCCATTTCATCAACGGAGATGGAATAGTCTTTTGCCATCCTCAACTGATTATACAGCATGGGAGTGAGTTCAACATCCTCAGGCAGTCCACCACCTCTGAAGAACTGGCTGGTTGAATCCTCAAGCTGGTCGGGATTGGCTTCAAATACGGAGGATAGCAAATCCTTATCTACCGGGATGACAATCTCCTGTGGATTGAAAAGTTCAAGCTGAGATGTCATCTCTTCAATTTCCTGATCGGAAAGATTAATTGGGAGAGGCAGAGATTCGTGTGTTTGCCGGTCGCGAAGTTGTTTGATGTACCAATCGGTATTGAGGAGGCTCAGGTTAACAACCCGTACATCCGTACGAACCCCTTCCACTTCCTGTAAGTACCAAAGAGGGAAGGTGTCGTTGTCTCCGTTTGTAAAAACGATGGCATTTTCTTCAAGAGATTGCAGAAGATTGTAAGCGTAATCCCGTGCCACATAAAGTTCACTTCGGTCATGGCTCGGCCAGTTTTCAACAAGCATCCAGCCGGGAACGGCCAGAAACATCACTCCAATAGAAAGAAAAACAACAGGTTTACTGTTCCCGACAGCGTCTTTAATCATTTCGATGATCCCGGCGGCTCCCAACCCTACCCATATTGTAAATGCAAAAAACGAACCTACATATGCGTAGTCCCGCTCGCGCGGTTCATAAGGCGTTTGATTTAGATAAAAAATGATCGCTAGGCCCGTAAGCAGAAACAGTGCGAGAATGGAGAGCGCCCGTTTCCAGTCATTCCGGAAATGATAAAGGAAGCCGAAAAGGCCAATCAGGAGCGGCAGATAGAAATAGCCGGAGTTAGCGGGATTGTTGGAATGCCTGGTTTCTGAAAATCCCGAGTACCAACCGGTATCCTGAATATCGGCTTCGCGCCCAATGAAATTCCAGTTAAAGTATCGCACATACATGTGGTTAACCTGGTAACCGAGGAAATAGTCCAGGTCGGAATCAAAATTGGAGTAGTACTGCATGTGCTGCGGCTGTGCTGAATGCCGTCGTGGGAAGAGCACTTCATCTTCACGGTCGATCGCTCCGATGGAATTGTCGAAAGTATTACCCATCAAAAGGGGAGACTGCCCATACTGATCCCGGCTGAGATAACTCACAAATGCTTCAACGGTTGAGGGGTCATTTTCATCAATAGGCGGACCGGCCTGCGAACGGATAATAACCAGTGCATAACTGGAATAGCCGATAATAATCATGGCATATGCCAGGAGAATCATATTTATCAGGCGATGACCGTGTGTATGCGTATAATAAATGCCATATGCCAGTGCTGCTACAACAATCACAATAAAAGTGATCGGTCCAATCAGGTCATAGGTGGCCGGGCCAATCTGTCCGGCAAGATTAGGAAGCCAGATAACAATGCCTGGATAAACCGATAAAAATCCGAGAACGGCAATCCCGGCCATCATTAAAAAAGAAGGAATAGAAAACTCGACTTTCTTGTAGTAAATAATCATTGCTACAAAGAACAAAGCGAGTAAGTTGAGAAGGTGAACACCGATTCCAATTCCGAAAAGATATGCAATGAGTATCAGCCAGCGTTCGGCATAAGGTTGATCGTGGTTAGCAGACCATTTCAAAGAAAGCCAAACCACAAGTGCAGTTAAACACATGGACGAGGCATACATTTCTGCCTCAACCGCATTAAACCATTGTGTGTGGCTCACTGTGAAGGTGAGTGCTCCCAGAAGTGCCCCCCCGTAAGTACTCACCTGGTCCATAAAATCCATCTCTTCAGCAGGGCCGCGCCACTCTTCAATCAAGCGAACAATAATCAGATAAAGAAGCATGATTGTAAATGCCGATGCAACCACGCTGATCATATTGATGCTTAAAGCGACATACTCCGTAGGCATGAACATCGATACAATTCGTCCCACAAGGGCAAAGAAGGGTGAACCCGGAGGATGGGCTACCTGCAATGTATGTGCAATGGCAATATATTCAGCGGGATCCCAAAATGACGTGGTAGGTGCCACAGTCAGGAAGTAGACAAAAAAAGCATAGATAAAGCTGATAGATGCAAAGAAAATGTTTCGCTTTCTGTGAGTAGCGAAAATTGAAGAGAAATCCATAGACTGATTTATGGTTGCTTTAGTTTTACGATCTGCATTTTTTTGAATAAGTCATAACGAGACAGCCAACACGATAATTGTAAATATCTTACATTAAAACTTTAAACGATTGACTGAACTGGCAAAGATACCGAATCAACTCTTGAAAGCACAATTGAAAATTCCAAATCCAGTCAGCGGATAAGTAGATGTGCTGAGAATATGATAACGGGTTTCAACACTCATCTGATGATTTTTTTGATAGAATCTTGCTCGGTTTGCATAATTTTTTAACAATAATCGGCCGCCATTTGCCAAAGACTTAAAAAATGATTATCAACCCAATCGTGTTACTTAATTTTATAAATTTACATGGATTTGCAAGCAAAGGGCAGTAATCTTCCGAAAGAACGTTTTTCCACTAAATGGGGACTGATTTTAAGCGTTTTGGGAATCGCAGTTGGTACGGGTAATATTTGGCGATTTCCCCGCATTGCAGCTCAAAATGGGGGCGATACCGGAGCCGGTGCCTTCCTGATTGCCTGGATTACATTTCTTTTCATCTGGTCGATTCCTCTGATCATTGCCGAATATGGAATGGGTAGAAATGGACGGAAAGGAGTTATCGGATCCTATATTAAAATGGTTGGCAAGAACTCTGCCTGGATGGGAAGTTTTATTGGGTTTGTAGCCACAGCCATTATGTTTTACTACAGCGTAGTTGCCGGATGGTGTGTCTATTACCTGATCGAATCCGTTTTCTCTGTACTTCCGGACTCTGTTGAACATGCGGATATGGTTTGGTCGGGTTTTCAAAGCTCAACACTTCCATCCATTTTGCATGCACTGATGATATTTCTGGGAGGACTGGTCATTTTAAAAGGAGTGAAGAGCATTGAGCGAATTAACATGATTTTGATTCCGTCTCTTCTGGTGGTATTAATCATTTCTTTGATTAAAGCTCTCACATTATCAGGAAGTGGTGCCGGGATTGCTTATCTGTTTACGCCCGATTGGTCAACATTGAAAGAACCCGGTGTTTGGCTTGAGGCTCTTACACAAAATGCCTGGGATACCGGTGCCGCCTGGGGATTAATCCTTACGTACGGGGCCTATATGCGGAAACAGGATGATATTACCATTAGCGCTTTTCAAACCGGTATCGGGAACAACCTGATATCATTGATGGCTGCTGTCATTATATTTTCAACAGTTTTCGGCACACTGGGATCTCAAATGAGTGACGGAGAAATTCTGGAAGTCATGAGAACGTCGGGACCAGCTTCAACAGGTCTTACGTTCATGTGGATGCCACAGCTTTTTAATGAAATGACTGGCGGGCGTATTTTTGCGATTCTCTTTTTTCTTGGGCTCACGTTCGCGGCATTCAGTTCACTCATTTCAATGATTGAACTCGCCACAAAAGTGTTTATCGATATGGGTATAACACGGAAAAAAGCTACAATTGGAGTATGTATTGTAGGATTTTTATTTGGATTGCCTTCAGCCATTTCTGTAGATATTCTCGCCAATCAAGACTTTGTTTGGGGCGTAGGTTTGATGATTTCCGGCGGATTTATTTCGTTTGCCGTGATCCGCTTTGGGGCTAATGAATTCAGAAATACACTTGTTAATACCGCGGAAAGCCGAGTGAAACTGGGGTATTGGTGGACCTTCATTATCAAATATGTGATACCTGTGGAAGTGGTAACGCTTCTTGTTTGGTGGATTTATCTAAGTGCGGCCGTATATGCGCCGGATACCTGGTACAATCCGCTCAGTCCGTTTTCAGTAGCTACCGTTTTTGTTCAGTGGGGAGTAGTGATGCTTCTATTCAAACTTTACAATTCAAAAATTGCTGATAAAACGATTCTGAATTAAAGTAGTCATCCTTTAATCATATCTACGCATTGGTTGGCTAAGCTTACTGAATTTTCTTCTCTATTCTTTGAAGCGTTTCGAGAATGGCTTTCAGGGTATCATCTGAGTCGCTGTCCTTCGGAGTAGTGGTTAATTTTTTTGATGATGAAGACGATCCCAAATCGGTAATTCTGTCCCGCTGATCAATCACTTGTTCTCTGAATTCCCTCGCATCCACAATGCCAATCAGAGACATGTCTGTGCCTCCCTGGGCACTTTGTCCCGCTGTTTCTATTTTCAAAGTACTCAAACCAAAGTATCGGAGAAGAGGACCTTCGCGAAAGGTTAAATCCTGGATTTTATCGAGAGGAATAGTGCGTTCTACCTGGAAAAGGACTCCTTTCTTGAACTTCAAAGACCGGGTGGTCAGTTCACAAAAAAGGCTGTTGAAATAGCGTTTCAAATACATTCTTCCAAAGATCAGCCAAAAAGGAATAATGATAATCCCAATGATGGTCAGACAGCAGATCAGGATAACCGAGATATTGATATATGTTTTGATCCGCGGATTGAATTGAGCTTCTACAAGAGTTCGGGCCTTTACATTGGATAATTGTTTGTCCATAAAATTTATATCAATGTTATTTGATGTCCATCAAAAGAATAGAATCTTGTAGACAAGTACAACAAAAAAGGCTACCGATAATGCTCGATAGCCTTGAATTATTTTCTAAGCTGTAGTAATCGAGAATCAGATTAGTGGTTGCTCTGAGCTGTTTTTTCTGAGTCTTTCGGCACAAAATGTAAAGCAGCTGAATTCATGCAATATCGAAGGCCTGTTGGTTTGGGGCCATCGTCAAAAACATGACCGATATGTGAATCGCAACGACTACAGACAATTTCAGTTCGCGTCATAAAAAAGCTGTTGTCTTCTTTTTCCTCAACCGCATCTTCCTCAACAGGGGCGTAAAAGCTTGGCCAGCCGGTTCCGCTTTTGTATTTGGTTTCGGAGTGAAAAAGAGGTTGTCCACAAGCCTTGCAAAGATAAACTCCGGTTTCGTAATTGCCGTTATGTTCATTAATGAAGGGAATTTCGGTACCTTTTTTCCGTAATATTCTGAATTCTTCTGAAGAGAGTCTATTTTTCCATTCATCTTCCGATCGTACCACTTTATCTTTGTCGTATGATTCGCTCATCGCTTCGGTATATGTTATGCTATTCAAAAAATGTTTGTGTCCTTCCTCATTTACTTCCTGACTTTGCCCCAATGAGGTCCAGGAAAGAAAAAAGAGGAGAACAAGAAATGAGAGAAAGAATATGTGAGGTAATTTCATAATTCGATGTTTGACGTTTGTTGCGGCCAGAACAAAACCGGTTTAAATTGCATTCACGAGGGAAAGATTGTCTGTTAATTCAACGCGTGACTAATCTACTGATTATGAACTTATTTATAGGCAGAATCGTACGCTTGCGCGATAAATGTTACAGACTTGTTATGATTTGCAGAAAGAAAAGAATGCTAACCATTAAGATTGTTGCCTATTAACATAATAGGCAACACCCCATATAAAAACCCATCCACCGGCGGTGATGTAATACATCCCATAGGCCAGGAATGCAACATTTAAAAAATAGAGTACGTGATACATCCACGCCGGTGCACTTTCGGTTTTTCTTTTCGTAATAGACCTGAAATTTTGATTAAATAATGTAAATGCACGAGCCAGTACCATTAGGCCGGTATATACATACAGCACATATTCCAACGCAATTGTTTCTTCAAAAAAAACAACAATAGCAATGACTATTGTGGCAATCAAATCTACAGTAATGTGTTTAAGCCACTGCATCACAAATAGGTGAGAATAAAATCAAATAACAGGCGTATCTTCAAAAAACTACTGTTGGAGTTGAATAACTTCTTTAGCCTGCAGGCCTTTCTCGCCATCAGCAATTGTAAATTCAACTTTTTCTCCTTCGGTCAGCTTTCTGAATCCATCGCTTTGGATCTCTGAATAGTGCACGAATACGTCTTCACCATCTTCCCTGGTTATGAACCCATAACCTTTACCATTATGAAACCATTTAACAGTTCCTACTTCACGGTTTTCCATAAATAAATCCCATCTAACTAAGTTCCCATTGATAGTTACAACAGCTTGATTTCATTTTGTGAAACCAAAACCATCAATCGCTAAAATACTTTGTTAGAACCTATTTCGCAATAATCATCGTAAGTTCAGAAAATACAATGAGAAATGAGTTAAATTGATGTAAAGTAAGTGTTAAAATAGGTAAATTTTTGCAGTTGTTTTGATGGACTTTGAGCGGAAAAAAAGGGATTTATGATTGAAAATGAAGTATCGATAGATGGACCAGTCCGGCATTTTTTAATTAAAGCTTAACTGGATACCAGCTCTGAAGTTACGGCTGCTGCCCGGTTCAAAGTATCTGCTGCCAAATGCATTCACAAAAACAGAGCTGTTATATCGCGTATTCAATATGTTGTTGACAGCGATAAATGGCCGGATGGTTCCCGATTCAAAGACTTGTGGGACCTGCAACGTCCAGCGAAAATGGAACAGACCATATCCACTATTAGAAGAAGTATTCCCACTGTCTGCATAGTATTTGCTTACCCATTCGCTGTCAATGCTGAAATGATGATCACCCGGAGTATAATTCAACGTTACGCCAGCGCGGAATGGTGCAACACCGGGAAGCTGATTGCCGTCATATTCGCCGCCGTCAAATGTGGCTGTCAATAAATTAAGCATGAGACGTACGCCAATGTTCTTATTGCTATTATATGCGAGCCCCATTTCCGTACCATAATGAATGGTTTGCCCTTCATTTTGATAGTAAACAGCCCCGTTTGGGAGTTCGCTGGGTACCAAAATATTATCCACTCTCATTCCATACATAGCCACATCGTAGCTTAAGCGGGGCGTCCTTCCGCGAATACCCGATTCCAGGCTTATTGTTTTTTCCGGCTCTATAGATTGATTAAAACCGGCTCCTCCCTCGGGCCGGTTGACCAATTCTGTAGTGGTTGGTGATTCAAAAGAGGTACTCAAATTAGCATAAAGAGAAGTATTATTCTGGTAGTACAACAGTCCTATACTTGGATTGATCGCAAAGAAAGTACGTGACCCTGTTTGGTCATCATCAAGAGATTTTGGCGTTTCAAAATCCAGCCAATCCGCGCGTGCCCCTGCACTTACTGAAAAGACTTCACTCAAAGGAATGGAAACTCTTGTTGATAAAGCCCGGTTAAATACCTGCTCTTCTTGTTGAAGTGTTATCTCATTGCCGGACTCCCCATTCACATTGTTTGTTTCGAGCCGGTCATCATTTTGAATTTTCATCTCAGCGCCAATCTGAAAATCAAACGGCAGCGTGTTAAACTGGTAAGTAGACCGTATACCACCTGCATACCGCTCCAGATTGACGACTCCGAAAGTCAGCGGATTTTGAAGATCGCGGTAAGTTCCATGGGCAGAAACATCCAGAATACCGGAACTGAATTGGTGAATATAGGATGTGCCGATCATTGCCTGATCGAACTGTTTTCCCGCTTTATTCTCAACAAAATTAGGGGTTGCATTGCGTGGAGTGTCTTCGGCATCCTCTTTAGTCAGCGATCCTGGGTGCTGAGCTTTTGGCATTCCGGTATATGCTACCCGGAGAGTAAAATTTCCGTTATCAGAAATTGGCCTTTCAAAACCCAAACTGCCACGGTAAAGTCGGGCTGCGCTGTGGTTTCGATAGCCGTTGGTTTCGAAATAAGTACCATATCCATACACACGGGTATTTCCAATTGTACTGTTTAGTTCCAGCTCTTGTTTAATCGTGCTGAAGGACCCGCCATATCCCCGATATCGAACGGAGGGTGCGTCAGCCGGCGGTTTTGTTGATAATGCAAGGACTCCACCGCTGGAGTTTCCCCAAAAAGTTGCTGCAGGTCCGCGGAGTAATTCAATTCTCTGAACCATGGATGGATCAATCATGTTCATAATTGTCTGTCCGTCGGCAACGGTGAGTGGAATGTTATCCAAAATAACCTGGGTTCCGCGTACTCCAAATTGGGTTCTCCAGCCTAAACCACGAATTGTCAGGCGTTCACCTAAAGCATAATTTTCCCGGTTGCTGATGAAAATTCCCGGAATGGTATGCGTGAGTTCGTCCATCGTGGCGGCCGGTCTGGAGGCAAGATCGCCCGAGCCTCGAATCAGGTATGAAAGAGCCATCGGAGCTTTCCCGATTGTGATGGAAGAGTGGGCAGCTTCAACACGAATTTCCTCAAGCTCTGCAGATAAAGTATCACTCGATACTATTTGTGCGACACTAACATAGGGTGAAGCCAAAATGATTAAAAAAATAAGACAAACAATTCTGTTTGTAATTCGTATTGAAGAATGCATTAATCCTGTATTATTTTAAATAAAAATATTGCGCATTAAATATAATCATGTCTGGCAGAGAACCATTCAAATATTACTTTTTTTTGCATTTTGAATGGATAGCACTAATATCCGGCTTGTTATTAATGGCTTTTTTGGATCCTTTCAGTCAAGCACCATCTATATGTCCGATTGACAGACTTGGATTTGATTTTTGTCCGGGATGCGGATTGGGTAAGTCGATAGCATTTGCTGCACGCGGTAATCTGTCGGCATCCTTTCAATCGCACCCGTTAGGATTGTTTGCAATACTGATCATTCTGGCGAGAATAGGTTCAATTCTTCGTCGAAATTATGAATTCAAAAGAACTGAGAAAAATGAAGAAAATATTTGAATATCTGCCCGAGCTTGAAGGAGATGAATCCGAATATATTGGCCGCATTATTGAAGATATGCCCGAAGAGGAAGCTAAAATGTTTTCAAATATCTATAGATCCAGGAGAAAGGATCCCATTCTTCTTTTGGTATTGGCACTGATCGGACTTTTTGGAGTTGCCGGAATCCACAGGTTTTTTGTAGGCCATATCGGCATGGGAATTCTTTATTTATTGACGTGCGGACTTTGCTTTATCGGTACAATTGTGGATATGATTAACTACAAAAATTTCGCTTTTGAGTATAACAGAAAAATTGCTCAAGACCTTCTAAAGGATTTCAACTGATGGTGAATGCAAAACCAAACCGGGAAAAATCCGAAGAACTCCTCAAAGAGTATATAGAATCAGAGAGCCTGAGAATACACTCGCGTATGGTTGCTGATGCAATGGAAGCATATGCAAATAAGCTGAGCAAGCCAGACAATGAAACGGAGGATTGGTGGACGGCAGGATTACTGCATGATCTTGATTGGGAAAAGTTTCCGGATGAACATCCCAACAGGGCAGTTACAACAATATTACCACCTATGGGATATCCCGCAGATGTTATATCCGCTATAAAAGCTCATGCACCGGAGAGAACCGGCAAAGAGCCCGAAAGCGAAATAGAGCGTTATCTATTTGCCTGCGATGAAATTTCAGGATTTTTGAATGCAGTTTCCTTGATGAGACCGAATGGATTTGCAGATATGAAAGTAAAATCCGTGAGAAAAAAACTAAAGGATAAGCGGTTTGCTGCAAATGTGTCCCGGGACGATATTCAAAAAGGAGTTGAGTTAATCAATAAAGAATTGTCTGATCATATACTTTTTTTGATTGAAGTGTTTAAAGATAAAAGTTATTAGGAATTTGCAACCCGGGCCGTTTTACAGGCGTAATGAAAGTAAATGGTGTAGCTACTCCGAAATGTAGCCATCGACTGTTTTATTGATGAATTACCGTAACCATTTGCAGCGTATGAAAGTATTTAAATCCATATCTTCTCTTATCGTTCTGTTCTTGCTGATAACAGGCATTTCACGCCCGGTTATTGCTCAACAGGCGGCGTATAGCGTGGTTAGCAAATCGAGTTCAACCCTTGAAAAAACTCAGGATAAACCCTATAAATCTGAGTTTTTCCATGTCAGGGGCACGCCCAAAGTTACCGTTCACACCACAACCGGAAATATCGAGGTTTTTCAAAATTCAGAGATCGATGGCGTGATGGTGGATTTGTACCTGGAGCGTAGCTTTTCACTTTGGTCGGGCAGAAGAAGTCTCGACAACTACCGCATTATTTTACAACAGCAGGGAGATCATATTATCGCCTCTGTAGAGGACAAAAAATCAGGCTCGGTTTCCGTAAACAGTGATATCAAATTTCACTTTGTAGTTCAGACCCCGGCTAATATTTCAAGCAACCTTCGCACTTTAGATGGAGATATTTTTCTCGAAAATGTAGAAGGGTATCATTACGTTCAAAATCAATCCGGCAATGTAAATATTATTAATGCTTCGGGGGAGATAAGGGTTGTATCCACACTGGGAAATATTGGGTTGGAAAACCTGAACGGCAACATTTGGGCTAAAACAGTAAATGGAAGTGTTAATGTACTATCCAACTCTGGCGAGGTTCGGGTTCGTTCGGTATCCGGTAATATTATTGCTTCTGATATAAATGGTACGCTGGTGTCTGCCACTACAAGTGGTAGTATTTTTGCCGATTTCAGGAATGTATCCAAAGCCATTTACCTGGAGACTGTCAGTGGTGACATTGATCTTCTTTTGCCAAGATCTGACGGTTACAATATTGAAGGAAGTGCCATGAGTTATGATTTTGTTGGCTTTGATGATGAAATAATTTCTGAAAGGCATCAAAACCATCGACAGCTGAACGTCGTCATTAGAGAGGGTGGATTACCTGTCCATGTTACAACGATGTCGGGCAGGGTTCGGGTAGCGGAATCTCAGGAATAGATTTAGAGAAAAGTGTATAGGTTAGGAATACTAAATATTATTTTTTGGGGCATATTACTTGCAGGGGTTGATGGGGTATCAGCTCAGGACGAAGATATTTTTCAATTTCCTGAACCCGAGGTTGAGGAAATTACACCGGATATGATGCTCAATGACAGCAAGATCATCTACATTCAGGATATGTGGAAGTTTCACGTAGGAGACAGCCTGGCATGGTCCAATCCGGAGTATGATGATGCGGGATGGGATTATTTGAGCACGAATTTATCTCCAGCCGATCTTTCTTTTGTGGAATGGGCCGGCATCGGATGGTTCCGCAAACAATTCAAGGTTCACCCCAATTTGCGGGGTAAACCCATTGCCTTATTGGTAGAACGGCACCTCGGGGCTTCTGAAGTATATTTGAACGGGGAAAGAATTTACGAACTTGGAGATTTTTCAACCGATCCGGAATCCGTTGTCAGTTATAACAGCAACAATCCGTTGGCTATTGTTTTTTCTGATGAGGAGATTCAAACCATCGCGGTTCGCTTCATAAATCCGAATTATTCGGAAACGGAGTTAATTATGGGTTATAATGGTTTCCGATTTTTGATGGGAGACTGGGCAACTCATCAGGCTCAAACATTTTCATTTCTCTCCCGGTGGACCGGGAGAAATCTGTTTTACATCGGGGCACTTCTTGCATTCGGGATCATTCATTTTCTACTGTTTATTTTTTATCCGGCTGAAAAACGAAATCTCTATTTCGCAGTTTTTGTAGGGTTTCTGGCCATTTTATCCTACTTGCTGTACAAAGTGGAATTGACAGAGAATACAAACGGCACATTACTTTTTCTGAAATTTCTGTTCGTTATTGAAGTGCTGGTTTTAGCCTTTGCAACCCGTTTTACGCATAGTATTGACAAAAAGAATACCCCGTTTTATTCGAACCTTCTTGTGTTGTCGGGTTTTGTAGTTGGAATTCTGATTTGGTTCTATCCCGGAAAACTTACGTGGCTCAAAGAGCTCGCGGTCCTGGTTTTTGTAGCAGAAATATTTCGAACGGTAATCATGATGTTTTACAGGAACCGTGGAGGTGTCTGGATGTTGGGCGTTGGTGTTTTGGTCTATGTTTTCTCGTTGATCTATAATATCATGATCAATTTTGAAATTCTTTCCGGAAGTGTACAAATGGCAAATATGGTAGGTTCCGGGTTCCTGGTTTTATCCATGTCTGTATTTCTTTCCCGGGATTTTGCAATCACTCAACGAAGACTTGAACAGAAGTTGATCGAAGTAAAACATCTTTCAAAAAGGTCTTTAGATCAAGAAAGAGTCAACAAAGAACGTGAGATTGAAAAGCGATTGCTTGAAGTTGAGAATAAACGAAAAACCAAAGAACTGGAAGAAGCACGTACGCTTCAGCTCTCCATGTTGCCGAAGAAAATGCCTTCCTTACCCAGTTACGATATGGCTGTTTTTATGGAAACAGCTACAGAAGTAGGCGGAGATTATTACGACTACAGCGTGGCGCCGGATGGGACGTTAGTGCTGGCTTTGGGAGATGCTACCGGCCATGGCATGAAGGCTGGTATCATGGTTGCTGCGGCAAAAAGTTATTTTCATACACTTGTTCATGAAATGAATAATCTTACCATGCTGGAAAGAATCTCATCCGGTCTTCGCAACATGAACATGAAGATGATGTACATGGGATTGATGCTGGTTCGATGCAGAGGAAAGGAAGTAGATATTGCAACTGCAGGAATGCCACCGGCCCTCCATTTTAAAAAAGAGACGAATTCAGTTCAACGAATTACGCTGAAAGGGTTACCTTTAGGAAGCAGCGTTCAGTATCCCTACGAAAATCAATGCTTCCAGCTTAATGCCGGTGATATTCTGCTTATGATGAGTGACGGTCTGACAGAATTGTTTGATTCGGAGAAAAAAATGTTAGGCCTCACGAAAGTGGAAGATGTATTGTCGAATGCAGACGGATTGAGCGCAAATGATATTGTTAATCAGCTTACACAATTGATGAATACGTGGTCGGGCGGAAAAGAACCGCATGATGACATTACCATCATGGTATTAAAAATGCAGGAATAACTTTTTCAGGCTGAAATTTGACTAACAGATTTATTGATTTCTGAAACACAAATCAGGTCACTTCGTAGTGAATAGAAATTGTTCGGTATGGCTAAATATTTAATCCTCTTACTCTGTTTTTTGCTTGCTCCGCTCTGGTTGTTTGCACAGCAATCCGATCCCGATGATCCATTTGAAAGAGACCCCATTTTCAGCAAGTCGATTGATGAATTATTCGACAATGAAAAAGATGATGAGTTCGGTGACGAGGAAGAAGAGATGGATCATTACAATGATGATTTTGATGGAGCCGTTCGCCGGCTTTCGCAGGATGGCATTGATTTAGGAGGAGGGCTTGAAGCCGGGCCTTATTTTAGCAGTGATCTGTATAGCCAATATCCAAATCTCCCAACAATACATTTTAACAGGGTAAACGGTCTCTTTTTGGGGCTTAGAAAGGAACGGATGCAGTGGCATCGATATAATTCTTTTCTCGACATCCCACAAATTCAGCCACATGGATTGATAGGATGGGGAACCGCCTCAAAAGATTGGGAATACACACTTGGTTTAGAGAAGCTTATTGGCGAGAACAGACGCTTTTTGATCGGGGGTGAATATCATAATGCAACAGCTACGGAGGATTATAAACGGGTTGGGCTTGTTGAATCTTCCATCACATCCTTTTTTGCAGGTTATGATTTTCTGGATTATTACAAAATGGAGGGATTTGGAGCGTATGCCCTTTTCCGAACCCACCGATGGCTGGAAACCGGATTTTCATTCAATAGTGACAGATTTAGTTCACTGGAACAGAATACAAGCTATTCATTATTTGGCAAGGCGAGCACATACCGGCCGAATCCAGCGATAGATTCAGACGCGGACGAAATTGATTTAGACATTTATACTCTTTCACTTTCGCTAAATCCCAGAAATGTACTTCTTGCCAACAGGTTTACGATGGCGGGATCAATACAAGCAGAACTGGCGGATAACAGTGATAGTGATGAAGATTACCGCTTCAATAAATATCGTTCCGAGTTCAGAATGTATTACAACTTTGAACCTGGTTCCGTGTTAAAATGGAGATTGCAGGCGGGAAGTATCACGGGAAATGCTCCCGATTTCAAAGACTTCTATTTGGGGGGGATTGGTACTCTCAGAGGTTCTCCGTTCAAGATCTTCCAGGGGAACCAGATGATATTGAGTAATCTTGAAGTGAAATTTGGAAGGCCCTCCCATTACTCAAGTGAATGGCTGACTGACTACAATCTGCACATTCTTTTATTTCTGGATTCAGGATGGGTGGCACAGACGCCTGAGCTGAGAGAATCAACAAATCCATTTGAAGGATTTCACCGTTTTTCGATTTCAGATATGCAGCATGATGCCGGATTTGGTATTGGCTCAGGTGCTTTTCGTTTCGAACTGGCATGGCCGCTAAAAACCTTTGACAGTTCACCCGCTTTCTGGATTCGCTTTAATCCTACCTTTTAATAGTTTATCCCTGTATTTAAGCCATAAAAAAGCCTCAGACCGGTCAGGATCTGAGACTGTTCTTTAGGGCATTTGGCACCTTTCGGTCGCCAAAAATCGTGTCCTGAGGATATACGTCCACTTTTTTTATTTGTTGCGGATTTTGAAAAGTTCAAAACGAACGCCATCCTCCACAAATGCCGTTGAAATTACTATTTGGAACAAACAAGGGGAGAATAGAATATCATAAGGGTAGATAGATTCAGAGATAAAATTGATCTGTAAACGTTATATTTTCGAAGTTCATTTTTAAAGAAATATCTGTATGAATCATTTTTCTAAAAAAGAAATGACAATGTTGGTTCTTCTGTTCATTGTCGTTTTCACTGCTACATTTTTTTCCAGAACGGCCAGGCTTTATCAGGGAACAGCACTGAATACGGATGACTCTATAGAACTTTTACTCTATGAGAGAACCAACGTAGAAGGGTTAACAAATCAGCTGGACAGCCTGAGGGTTGAGTACAATACGCAGGAATTGATTTGGGCGGCCAATACGCTGGGCTGGAGAAATTATCAACCCGGACGATATGTAATTACCGGTGAAGATTCGTACTCTTCGTTTTTGTCAAAAATGGGCCGGGGCATTCAGGATCCGGGAGCTGTTACCGTATTACCCGGAATAGATCGCGAACGTTTGGCTAAGAGATTGTCCGAGCAGCTTCGGGCAGATAGCTTATCATTCAGAGAATTATTTGAAGACAGTTCTTCCGTTGCTTTGGAACTCGGTTTAAGTGGAGAAGAACTCTTCGCCAGAATGCTTCCTGACACGTATCAAATGTATTGGACTTCATCCCCCGAAAGCGTAGTCCGGCGATTGCATTCCGAGTTTGAATCAGCCGTTATTGATTCGTATAAGAATGAAATTGATGAAAACCCACTCAGCCTGAACGAAATCATAACGCTTGCCTCAATTGTAGAAGGGGAAGCTCAGCTTAATGAAGAGAAACCTAAAATCAGCGGACTGTATTTAAACCGACTGGATCGGGGTATGCTGCTACAGGCAGATCCAACTGTGATCTATGCTTTGGGTGAAAGAAGACGTCTTTTATACGCCGATTATGAGTTAGATCATCCTTACAATACTTACAAGATTCAAGGCTTGCCTCCGGGGCCAATTACAAATCCCGATTTGAACTCAATCAGAGCGGTCTTAAATCCAGAAAATCACGATTACATTTATATGGTTGCTACGCCTCAGGGAGGGCACCGTTTTTCAGAAACCTATAGCGAACACCAGCAGGCAAGCGCAGAATGGAGAGAATGGATCAGAGAACAGTACAGAATTCGGCGCGAAAGGGAAGAACATTCCTCTTCATCAAACCTGTAAAGATAAAAGAGTTCTAAAAACTTTCGCCTGTCTGATTAGGGAAGACTCAGCGATCGGATGAATACATTCTGATTGATTCTTCCTCCATTAAAGTAGACATGAAATGCGAGCCCATCATACATAGACCGGCTCCTCATAGCTTGGCTCAGGTAATCCGGGTTACCGGCTGTTTCCAGGGATTGCAGCAGGAAGTTTGCAGTGTCGTAGCCAATCCTTGAAAATTGGTCGGGTTGAGATCCAAATCTTGTTTCATAATCCTCAATGAAATAATCGATGGCATCTGTATCCGGATTTTCGACATACGACTGTGAGTAGTAAATATCAAAATAGCGTCTTTGGTAATCTGTAAGCGTAGCATACTCCCACTCTTCTGATCCCAAAATGGTAATATCACTATTCATGGCTTCGAGGTTGTTCATCAACAGATTCATCATCGTAGTTGATGCTTCTCCTGTAAATGGCGCATAAATTGCATCTGATGGCTCAATGCCTAAAGAATCGATAAGGGCAGCATCAGAAGAAAAAATTTCTGTGAGTTGATTGAAATCATAACCTGTTGCTGCAAAATCTTCTTCAATATAATAGGAAACATTCGCGCCCAGCCGTTCAGCTTCGTGGCGAAAAGCCAGTGCAGATGTACGCCCCAGCGAACCCTCTTCAGTAATGATTGCAAAAGAGTTTAAATTCAATTCCTGAACCGCATATTGAGCCATTTTTTTCCCATGTACTTCAAAGGTAGGATTCATCTGGAATGTATAATTGTAATCGAGGTTCAGGCTGTCGGAATTGGCGAGTGGAGCCAACATGGGAATTCTGAATTCTTCGGAAAGTTGGGCCATGCGAGTGGCTGGCTCAGAAAAAAGAGGGCCAATAACTGCATCCACTTTTTTTGTCCACGCAAGTTCTGAAAAAGCGGCAGCCGTTGAATCTACATTTTCATTCGAGTTTCTGAAAATCAGGTTTACTTTTTGATTACTATTTCTGCCGTTAAAATCGTCTGCTGCCAAAACCATTCCGTAATAAAGATTTCGGGGAATTGTAAAATCGGGGTCATTTTCATCAAAAGTGGGCAGAATTACGCCGATGTTATATACAATACCTTCGGGTGCAGAGGGATACTGATCACGTCTGGTTTGTGATCTCAAATTGGTGAGAAGCTGTTCAATTTGTCTTTGTGAAAATGTATCCCCTGTTAAGCGTACAAGTTCATCAACCAGAATCCTGTAGGCATCTTCATCTAAAAATGGTTTTGAACTATTTACAAGGTCGTATTGAACGGAGGTTGAAGTTAACCTGTAGAGGGTTTCATATCGGTCATTAATGCTCAGATAATTGAGTATCTGGTTATAAAACCGCTGTGCATCAGATCGTAACCCAGTTTGATTAAAACCATTGGCCAGATCATAGAGATGTTGAAGGCTCACATCATAGTTTTGCAGGCCAAAATGCGCCATTGCCAGGGAATATTTTGCTTCCTGCCGAACATTCTCACGATTACTTTCCAGGGCGCTCTGCAGATGTCTGATCGCCTTTGAATAATCAGCCAGCGCCAGGAAACTTTTTCCCGCAAAAAGTTGAGACCGTTCATCGTCAGAATTCAGGAAAAGTTCAGCGGCTTCCTGGTATTCTTCGGCTCGATAGTGCTCCATTGCCTGGCTAAAAGATTGGGCAAAAATTTGTGATTGGACCGTTAAAAGAAGAAAAATTGAGATTAGAAATGCTTTCATAAAAGAGTCGGGTGTAACATGCATTTTCATATAGCTAATCTGTATCGGTTTGTTCCTTTTTTATTCCCACTCAATAGTTGCCGGAGGTTTCGAACTCACATCATATACAACCCTGTTTACTCCCCGAACTTCATTGATAATTCGGTTACTGACTTCGGATAGAAATTCGTAGGGTAAACGGGCCCAGTCGGCTGTCATTCCATCCACACTGGTCACGGCCCGCAGTGCGATTGTGTATTCGTAGGTTCGTTCATCGCCCATCACTCCAACAGACTGAACCGGTAGAAGCACAGCCAGTGCTTGCCAGACTTTATCATATAATCCGTATTCCCGCAGAGCATGGATGAAAATTGAATCGGCTTCCCGCAGAAGATCGAGTTTCTCTTTGGAAAGTTCTCCCAAAACGCGAATTCCGAGTCCGGGACCGGGAAATGGATGTCTTCCAATAAATGAATCGGGGATACCAAGTTCACGGCCAACACTTCGAACTTCGTCTTTAAAGAGTTCCCGAACAGGCTCAATTAAATCAAGATGCATTTTTTCTGGCAAACCGCCCACATTGTGGTGAGATTTGATCGTAGCGGAAGGCCCTTTAAATGAAACGCTCTCAATTACATCCGGATATAAGGTTCCCTGCGCCAGGTATTTAAAATCCTCTTGATCAGAAATCGATTCATCAAATACTTCAATAAATGTATTTCCAATAATGATGCGTTTTTCCTCGGGATCAGCCACACCTTCAAGATTTTTTAAAAATTTCTCTGAAGCGTCAACGCCAATAACGGGTAAATGTAAATGCTCTTTATATGTATCCAGAACTTCATTGAATTCATTTTTTCGGAGTAGTCCGTTATCTACAAAAACGCAAAGAAGCTGGTCTCCAATCGCTTTATGGATGAGAGTGGCAACTACCGTGGAATCCACCCCGCCAGAAAGAGCACAAATAACTTTATTGTCTCCCACGAGTTCACGAATGCTTTCGATCTCAGTTTCGATGAACGAAGAAGCCGTCCACTGACCCTGGCATTTGCAGATGTGGATCACAAAATTTTGAAGAATCTCTTTGCCCTTTTCGGTATGTACAACTTCGGGATGAAACTGAACACCAAAAATATCTTTCTCTTTATGGCGAACAGCCGCAACCGGTGCGTTCGATGTGTGAGCAATAACTTTATAAGGTTCCGGCAATTTATTGATATGATCGCCATGGCTCATCCAAACAACGGAATCATCAGGTACATTTTTGAGGAGGCCAGAATCGTCATCAATTATCAGTTTTGCACGGCCAAACTCTCTCTTTTCGGCCCGCTCTACACTGCCGGGAACCAGGGAATGAGCCAGTGACTGAAGTCCGTAACATACGCCCAAAACCGGTTTTCCATAATCAAAAAAGTCAAGGTTTAGAACCGGAGCGTCTTCATCATAAACACTTTTAGGACCGCCGGAAAGAACGATGCCTTTAGGCGGGTGATCATTAAATTGTTGAGGTGAGACATTGAAAGGATGGATTTCGCAGTAAACATTTAATTCGCGAATCCGCCGGGCAATTAATTGGGTGTATTGAGAGCCAAAATCAAGGATGAGAATCCACTCATCATGATGAGTATACATGTTTCAATTTTTAGAATAAGCATTTACATGAAACCCGCGAAGTTTCACTTATTTTTTATCCTAAGAAAAACTGCGCGGGTTTTAAATGAAGTGTGAATATAAAAAGATCTGAGCAGTTTTATCTGCTAAACCCCTTTATTCAACAATTTCTTTATACTCGTCAACGGAGAGGAGGGAATCCAGTTCTGAATGGTCACTAATCTTAATTTTTACCATCCATCCTTTGCCATAAGGATCGGTGTTTACCAGTTCCGGATCATCTTCCAGCTCCTCGTTCAGTTCTGTAATTTCTCCGGCCACCGGGCAAAAAAGTTCTGAAACCGTTTTTACCGCTTCAACGGTACCAAAGACTTCGTCTTGCTCAAACTCGGTTCCTTCTGGTTCCAGTTCTACAAATACAATGTCTCCCAACTCTCCCTGGGCAAAATCTGTAATACCGATTGTTGCTGTTCCGTCGCCATTATCACGGACCCACTCATGCTCTTTTGTATACTTCAGATCTTCGGGGAATTTCATAATCGTAGTTAATTTTTATCAGGATTAAAGGTAAATGATTTTTCAAGGTACTGAGTATTAAAGTCCCCGTTAATAAAATTGGGATCTTCCATTAGTTGCAGATGGTAGGGAATGGTTGTTTTGATTCCCTCAATCACAAATTCTTCAAGTGCTCGCTTCATTCTTTTAATGGCTTCTTGCCGGTTCGAAGCACTTACGATTAATTTGGCAATCATTGAATCATAATACGGCGGAACTTTATATCCCGCATAGGCATGTGTATCAACCCTTACACTTCGCCCGCCGGGAATATTAAAGGTAGTGATAGTCCCGGCTGTTGGCCGAAAGTTATGTTCCGGGTCTTCTGCATTGATTCTGCACTCTATGGCGTGCCCACGAAATTTGAATGATTTGGCGTTGAGCTTTTCTCCGGTTGCGGCAAGAATTTGGTGTTGTACAAGATCTGTAAAGGTAATTTCTTCGGTTATGGGATGCTCAACCTGTATTCGGGTATTCATCTCCATAAAATAGAAATTGAGGTCTTTATCCACGATAAACTCAACGGTTCCGGCGCCTTCATAATTGATGGCTTTACCGGCATTCACGGCTGCTTCTCCCATTTTTTCACGTACTTCGGGTGTCATAACAGGAGAGGGAGCTTCCTCAAGAATTTTTTGATGCCGGCGCTGTAAGGAACATTCACGTTCACCAAGATGAACAACATTTCCGTGCTGGTCACCTAAGATCTGAATCTCAATATGGCGCGGATTTTCGATAAACTTCTCAATGTAAACCTCGGCATTTCCAAAGGCTGCTTCTGCTTCATTTCGGCAGGTTTTATAAGCATTTTTGAAGTTCTCGGGATCATTTACAACTCTCATTCCACGTCCGCCACCGCCTGCAGTAGCTTTAATAATCAATGGAAAACCAATTTCTTTTGCGAGCTTTTCAGCTTTTTCGAGAGACTCAACAATTCCATCTGAGCCGGGGACCACAGGTACGTTGTTTTTGATCATTGTGGCCTTTGCAGTGGCCTTGTCTCCCATGGTGCTGATCATTTCAGGAGATGGCCCTATAAACTTAATGTCGTGCTCGCTGCAAATCCGGCTGAATTCTGCGTTTTCGGCGAGAAAACCATAACCCGGATGAATTGCTTCGGCGTTGGTAATTTCTGCAGCAGCAAGAATGGAGGGAATTTTCAGGTAACTTTCTTTACTGGCAGGCGGTCCAATACAAACCGCCTCATCAGCAAATTTTACATGAAGACTGTTTTCATCTGCCGTCGAGTAAACCGCAACAGACTTAATTCCCATCTCTTTGCATGTACGAATGACTCTGAGCGCAATTTCACCACGGTTAGCAATCAGTATCTTCTTAAACATACTGGGATTTAATCTTTTTTAATGATAAATAGTGGCTGGTCGAATTCCACAGGAGAAGCATTGCTCACCATAATTTTTTGAACGGTTCCTGCAAATTCAGCTTCAATTTCGTTCATGATTTTCATCGCTTCCACAATACAAAGTGTCTGTCCTGCATCTACATGGTCTCCCACTTTTAAAAACGGATCAGAATCGGGAGAGGGAGCTTCGTAATAGGTTCCGACAATCGGAGATTTTACAACTTCTCCATCGGGCTTGGATTCTTCTTTTTTGGTCTCTTCGGTTGCCGCTGAAGTTGCTGCCCCACCAGCCTGAGGGGGTACCGGTTGTTGCGGCGTTTGCGGCTGCTGAGGAATTTGATACTGCACGGGAGCCGGTGATGGCACATCAGAGGTTTTTTTAACCTTAATTTTAAAATCTCCTTCCTCGATTGAAACTTCATCTACTTCACTTTCAGAGATCAGGTCCAGTAATTTTTTGACAAGTTTTAAATCCATTACTCTATTTTGGTTTAAAATTAATTTCAAATGCAGGCTTATAGCCCCAAATACCTGCTTCTATTAACTTTTAAGTATTAGCTTGTGTTCCGATTTAATCGGTTTTTACTCTTTCAACATATTCGCTGGTTCGGGTATCCACTCGAATCATGTCGCCTTTATTTATAAAAAGCGGTACTTGTACAACGGCGCCCCCGGCAATGGTTGCCGGTTTACTGCCGCCCTGAGCGGTATCGCCCTTCAGGCCGGGATCTGTTTCAATAACTTCAGAATCAATATGATCTGGTGGTTCGGCGTAAAGAATGTTTTCATTATCCACATCAACCACGAGCGTGCAGACCATTCCATCAGAGATAAACTCGGATTTTTCAACCCGTGACTGTTCGAGTGGAATCTGTTCGTACGTTTCCTGATGCATAAAAAAGAAAAGGTCGCCATCAGCGTACAAAAACTGGTAAGGTTGGCGTTCCACGCGCACGGCTTCTACTGTTTCGCCCGAACGGTACGTCTTTTCAATATTTTTTTCATTCACGACGCCCTTTAGTTTTGTTCGGACAAATGCGCCGCCTTTTCCCGGTTTAACATGCTGAAAATCAATAATATTGTAGATTTCGCCGTCTACAAGGATATTCAATCCAGTGCGGAAATCTGAGGTAGATACTTTTGACATATTTTTTTTTGTGTTCTAATCGACAACTGAAAAATACTACGAGCTTGCTTTGATAACAAAAAGATTACAGAAAATTAGAAAGAAGATTATACAGAATGGCAGCAGGACAGATAAACTTAATAAATATAGGCCAGGCTTTTGCAAAGAGGCTATTTCGGATGTTGGAATAACCGTTTTCCATTTCGGCGATAGCCTGGTCGGTTTTCCAAAAATATCCTACAAAAATACAGATCAGAAATCCTCCCAACGGCAGGCCAATACTGCTAAACAGGTAATCAAACCAGCCGATTAATGCCGGGAAGTAAGCCACAGCAGCAGAAATCACAAAGATAAACAGACCGACCGACCACGCTGCTTTTTTACGCTTTACTTCAAATTCATCGATCACATAGGAAACGGGAACTTCCAGAAGGGAAATGGTTGAGGTAAGTGCGGCAATACTCAGGAGCAGGAAAAAGGTAACCCCCAGAATCAAACCAATGCCGCCTCCAATGGAATGGAAAAGTGCGGGCAGAATCTGGAATACAAGATCGGTACTTGAGGCCAGTGATCCTCCAACATTAATATTAATCCCCTGGCTTTGGGCAAGGTACATGGCAGGAACTATCAAAAGTCCTGCCAGGAAAGCAATGCCGACATCTGCAATGGTTACAAATGCTGCGGCCTGAGGAATGTTTTCCCTTTTGCTCAGATACGATCCATATGTGATTAATGCTCCCATTCCCAAAGACAGTGAGAAAAATGCCTGACCCATCGCAGAAAAGATCAGTCCTGCATTGATTTTACTGAAATCCGGAAGGAGGTAGGCGCTGATTCCTTCACTACTGCCGGGTTGCGAAAGAACATAAATAATCATCACAACAATGATGGTAATAAGCATCGGCATCATGGCTTTTGTTGCCCGCTCAATACCTTCACTCACGCCTCCGGTAATGATTTTAATGGTTCCCAGCATGAATACGGCAGCAATGAGTGCATTTTTAAAACCGTTGCCGGTATCGGTAAGCCATTCGGCGGCTTCAGCCCAACCAAAAAAGTAGAAAATCTCTTCGAATGCAAAACCAAATGCCCAACCGGCAATGACCGTGTAAAAAGAGAGTATCATTACACCACAAATGACTCCCCAAATACCTACCAATGGAAAGAACGTATTGTTACTGATGGCTTTAAAAGCGCCAACGGGATTTTTGCCGGCCCTGCGTCCAATGGTTATCTCGGCAGCCATAACCGGGAAGCCAATCGCAAATGTACAGAGCAAATAGATTAACAGGTAGGCGGCTCCTCCTTCGGTTGCTACTTTTGTAGGAAAAGCCCAAATATTACCAAGGCCAACAGCAGATCCGGCTGCAGCAAGAATAAATCCAAGTTTAGAGTTCCATGTACCTCGGGTCGAAGCAGTTGATGTAGCCAAGTGAAAGAGAGTTTTAGGTTAATTTGAACGCAATTAAAATATTCTCTGAAAATTAATGACGCAACTTTCGAAACAATATACCGCTTTGAGGTGGTATGTTTATACTTCCGCTCGCAATATTTATCACATGAGACGAAGTGATTTCATGATCTGCAATAACCTCCCATGCACCGCCCGGCAGTTCATGATTTTCATATGGGTACGAATTTCCATTTAATATCACGTAGTAGTCGTACATGTCTCCGGTTGAATTTCCGTTTATATAAAAACTCAACAATAACGGGTTTCCATAGTAATCAAAATGAATTTCATCGGGATTACACTTTCGCAATGCGGGCGATTTTTTACGGATGTCAATCAGTCCCCTGTAATATTCGTAAAGGTCGCGGTTTAGATCAATATCATCAAAATTGATCCAGTTTGTCTCATTATTTTTTTGATAGCTGTTGTGATCGATTTTTCCTTCGTCCGGATCGTTAACAGGCGTTTTTGCAATTACTTTTGAGCGTGCAAATTCCTGTCCGGCATGAATCATGGTTATTCCCTGTGCCACAAAAAGAGAGAGCGCCGCCAGTTTGGAAAGGCGCATTTCATCATCATTCAGTTTTTTATGCTCATACAGGTTTTCGATCACCTGGTCATGAATTTCAGGATTCAGCCCAATGCGTATGAAATCCCCAAGCGTATATCCATCATGGCTTTCCAGGTAATTTACGCTGTGGGCCGATGTATGAAACAGGCCGCCCTCGCCATGATTTAACGTACCCCGCAGAATATTTTCGAGACGCTGACGACGGGTTTCGTGCTGCCAGTCTGAAAAAATAAACCCCCGGTCGTGTTGGGGATCAGCTCCCTTAAAACTGTTTCTGATCCGGTCATTCCAGGACGCCCAACCGTGATCGGAAAAACGATGCGGCGAATAGTTACCGCCCCACGGTTCGGCAATCAATACTGCTTTCGGGTATTTCTTTTGGATTTCGGCTTTAATGATATCCCAGGTTTCTTCATCCAAAAGTGCAGCCAAATCAAACCGGAAACCGTCAATTTTATACTCATCCATCCAGTACAAAAGTGAATCGATGATGAGTTGCCTCGCAGCCGGTTCTTCTGATTTGTACTCGTTACCGGTTCCGCTTCGGTTTAGAAGGTTTCCGTTTCCATCTCTTCGGAGAAAAACATCCGGGAGGAGATGGGTATGTGGATTTTTGTCAAATAATGAGGTGTGATTATACACCACATCCATCAAAACTGTAATTCCTTCGGAGTGTAATTTTTTGACGACCTGTTTGAATTCATCAACAGCCGCTGTTGTTTTGCCCGAATGCCGGTTGCTTCTGTCGGATGCGTAGGCATTTTCCGGAGCGAAAAAGAAGGAGGTCATATATCCCCAATAGTTGGCCTCGTACACATTCCAGCTATTGTGAAATCCCTCGTCTGTTTTTACGCCATAAGGAGGTTCAACGGGAGCAAATTTCTGCAACGGTAAAAACTCCACGCAATTCACGCCAAGTTTCTTCAGGTGATTGATGCCTCCACGCTGATTTGAATCAATAAACATTTTGTAGGATCCCATAGCCTCACTTCCGCTGCTCTTATGAGCTGTGAGATCTTTCAGATGCGTTTCATAAATAACCAGGTCTCGGGGATCTTTGGGGAAACAATGGCCGGTATCTTCCCAATCAAAATGGTGATCAAAAATATAAGATTTCGCATCCTGCTGATAGGTGTTTTTAACCGTCACATGTTTGCTGTAAGGATCGGCAAAGAATGCATCTCTGTAAGGTGATTTGGGTTGATCCGATTTCTTGAATTTGGCCCTGTATCCATACCACTTTTCAGAAAGATTTTCTTCAATGGTAAGTGTCCACGATCCGTTTTCACCCTTATTCATCGGATGTTCGGCCCCTTCTTCGTCATCATAATGATCGAAAATAATGCAGGTAACAGATGTAGCTTTCGGGCAGTAAAATCCAAATTTTGTAGAGTCGTCGGACACTACGCACCCCAACATAGTTTGGGTACCACTTCTTGTATTTGATATCATCAGGTAACAGGACTTCCGGGTTCGGCATCGGTTTCAACGAAATGAAGTGTTCCTTCGGTGTCTTCGCCCATCAGGATCATTCCATTGCTTTCAATACCCATCATTTTTTTAGGTGCTAGATTTGCTACCACACAAACGGACTGCCCGACAATCTCATCCGGGTCGAAAAATTCGGCGATTCCTGAGAGTATGGTTCGTTTTTCAAACCCAAGATCAACGGTTATCTGGATTAGTTTATTTGATTTTTTAACTTTTTTCGCGGCGATAATTTTTCCTGCCCTGAGATCAAGAGAAGCAAAATTGTTAAACTCAATTTCATCTTTAAGCGGAGTGAAATTCTTTTCAGAAGATCCTTTATCGGCAGCCCGTTGTTTCAGTTTTTCAACCTGTTTTTCTACCGTTTCGTCTTCAATTTTTTCAAAAAGAATTTCTCCTTCTTCAATTAACTGGCCTGCGGAGAGGATGTGATCGTCCACCATATTCCATGCGATACTTTCCGGCACGCCAAGCTGTTGGCGAAGCTGATGCATTTTTTGAGGAAGGATGGGTTCAAAAAGCACGGAAAGGGCCGCACTGATTTGCAGACAAACATACAGCGTATTACCACAAGCCTCAGGATTTTCCTTGCGCGTTTTCCACGGCTCGGTTTCTGTAAAGTAGCGGTTTCCGATTCGGGCCAGTTCCATGGTTTCGTAAATGGCTTCACGAAATTTGAAGGATTCGTACGCTTTCTCAATTTTTTCTTTCTGATCAGAAATCTTTTCTAACGTTTTTATATCAAGGTCAGTGGGATTGGAAAGTTCAGGTACGGCTCCTTCAAAAAATCGTTGGGTAAAACTGGTTGTTCGGAATACAAAATTTCCGAGGATGTCTGCCAGTTCGCTGTTCACCCGGCTTTGGAAATCTTTCCAGGAAAAATCGGAATCTTTGGTTTCAGGAAGTGTGGTTCCCAAAACATAACGAAGCAAATCGGCCTGGAATTCTTCAAGATACTCTTCCAGCCAAACCGCCCATCCTTTAGAAGTAGAAAGTTTTCGGCCCTCCAGGTTTAAAAATTCATTAGCCGGAACGTTTTCCGGCAGTACAAAATCTCCATGCTGTTTCAGCATAGCGGGAAACATGATGCAGTGAAACACGATATTATCTTTCCCGATAAAGTGAATGAGCGTTGTCTCTTCATCCTGCCAGTATGTTTTCCAGCGATCGGGATCACCCTGAATTTTGGCCCACTCTTTTGTTGCCGAGATGTAACCGATAGGCGCATCAAACCACACATAAAGTACTTTGCCTTCGCCTTCTTTGAGAGGGACGGGAACACCCCAACTCAGATCCCGGGTTACGGCGCGGTCGCCCAGGCCGGTATCCAGCCAGCTTTTGCATTGCCCCACAACATTTGGTTTCCAGTTTTCACGCGATCCAATCCATTCCTCCAGCCACTCTTGGTAATTTCCAAGTGGTATAAACCAATGTTCGGTTTCTTTTACAATCGGTTTATTTCCGGTGAGTGCGCTGACCGGGTCAATCAGGTCTGTCGGAGAGAGAGACGTTCCACATTTCTCGCATTGGTCGCCATATGCTTCCGGATGGCCACAGTTTGGGCAGGTTCCTTTCACATAACGGTCGGGAAGAAACATATTTGCTTCTTCATCAAAAAACTGCTCCTGTTTTTGTTTGGTGAAGATATCCTGATCATACAAATTCAGGAAAAAATCCTGGGAGGTTTTTTTGTGAGTCTCCGAACTGGTGCGTCCGTAGTAGTCAAAATCAATCCCGAATTTTCGGAATACATCTTTGTTTCGCGTATGATAACGGTCTACAATTTCCTGCGGACTCACTCCTTCTTTTTCAGCGGCAATAGTAATAGGCACGCCATTTTCATCCGATCCGCAAATGTGGATGATATCCTTCCCCTTCAAACGCTGATATCTTGTAAAAAGATCAGCAGGCAGATAGGCGCCGGCAAGATGCCCAAGGTGAATGGGACCATTGGCATAAGGCAGAGCCGAAGTAACTAAAATTCGTTTCGACATAAAATATTTTCGGTCAGTTTTCTAAGCGGCTGAATTTATGATTGCGCCCTCAAAATTACCAATTCAACAGACAAGTTGCAGTTGTTAGTTTGGGATTTCAGGATTAAGGTCGAAATTTAAAGTTATTCGTGAGCCAACTCATCAAGACGGGTTATAGTAACTTTTCACAGAATGCATACAAAGCAACACCCGAAGCGACGGATACATTCAGCGAGTGCTTCATTCCAAACTGTGGAATCTCAACAGCGGTATCAATTTCAGAGAGAAGTTTTTCATCAACCCCGGTAACCTCGTTTCCAAGAATCAGGCAGATGGGTTTTTCGGAGAGTTTATATTCGTGGATCGGAACACTTTGGTCGGTTTGTTCGAGGGCAAGGATTGTATATCCTTCTTTTTTTAGTTGATGAATGGCTTCAATTTCATGTTCAATTTTTCTCCATTTTACATGATCTTCGGCCCCAATAGCTGTTTTTGTGATTTCTGGCCGGGGCGGGGTTGGAGTAAATCCAGAAAACCATAACTGGGAAATTCCAAACGCATCGGCGTTACGGAAAGCGGCGCCTACATTATGAAGACTTCGGATATCATGAAGCCAGAGAATGAAACGATTCCGCATAGGCGAAGTACGTTCCTGGTTTTGAGCGAGGATCTGTTTGGTTGAAAGTTTCTTCACATTTGGCGAACTAAATTATTTTCTTTTTAAAAACAGGTTCATGAAACCATATAGAATTCATAATATAATCTTAAATCAAATTGTTTACTTTCTATTCTTAACTTATTAGAAACTAAACACAACTCGAAGAATTGTTAAAATGAAGATTCAATCAAAACATCTGTTCTCATTGCTTTTCGCTTTGTTAGTAATGTCCATGGCAGCCTGCCAGCA
>NZ_JAKEDS010000003.1:730281-746569 GCF_021462415.1 Rhodohalobacter sp. 614A | reverse complement strand
GGATATTTCTATACAGACAGCTTAGGAGGGTTGACCGACATTTCTCAGCACGAAAAAGTCATTGCCTTTTTAGAAGGAAAAGATCTTGCACCGGCACCGGAACGCGGCGACCAGATGTTACAGTTAACGCAAGCTGCTCTTGAAAAAGCTTCCCAGGATCCCGATGGATTTTTTATGATGATTGAAGGTTCTCAGATTGACTGGGGCGGGCATGATAACAATGCTGAATATGTACTCGGGGAGATGAAAGATTTTGATGCCGTAATCAGTGCCGTGATCGATTTTGCCGAGCAGGATGGAAATACGCTGGTTGTGATTTCTGCAGATCACGAAACCGGCGGATTGACCATGCCTTATGGTGAAGTGGACGGAACCTTTAAACACGAGTTTAGCACCAGTGGCCATACAGCTTTGCATGTACCTGTCTTTAGTTATGGACCTAAAGGCGAGTTGTTTGAAGGACGGTATGACAACACCGGAATCGCACGAAAGATGTTTGAGGTTTGGGGCAAAACTATTCAAGATCGATAAGTGGATATCTTTATCTATCAAGAATTTTTAAATTTTTATACTGAAGTGGTGTCAAATATTCAATAATTACAGAACAATGAATCAGATTGAATCTGTTGACTAAAAATTCCCATCCTGTCGACAGATAACCTATCCTTCAACCCTCCCTATCCGTTAGCCGACGGATAGGGAGGGCTTCAATGGCGGCAATATGTATTTCACTCATTTATTCTTCATTCATCAACAGTTTACAGGCTTCAAACCTTTCTTCTTGCGTTGAATTCTCGACAATGCCCTGGGGAGTGCCCATGCCGCAGGTGTTCGATCGTATCTGCCGGCTGGTTTGATGGCTAAAGAACCAATCACTTCCCCATTGCTTTAGCTCATCAGGAATACCTGGAAATTGAACACCGCCTGCTTCTTCGATCAGGTCAATACGGGCGGCAAATGCCCAGAACGCTTTACTCCGGCTGAGACCTTCATAATGATCTGCAAGCATATTGAGGGATTCAAAAGAGTGGGGAATTAAAAACCCGATAGTACGAGGTCCTTCATGTTCAGTGGCGGGGATGTAGATAACGGTATAGTAGCCTGTAGGTATTCTTGTATTGCGTACCTGATCTTTCATTCGTTCCGGATTGGGATTCCTGGACGGCCGCAGAATATCTCCACTCATGGTAGTTTCATAGTTTGTGTCCGCTCTCCGTACTATTTGTTCAAATGTATTGACTCTCGGATAAATCTGTTCGGAATGGAGAGCGCTGTCTCTGTATACCTGGAATTTATCATAGGGAAAGTCTGAAAACAGGGCACCGGTCATCACATACAGAGGTCCTTCATCAACAGCCCAAGTCAATACCTGCTGTTCAAGATCGGCCCAGATTCGTTGATTTAATAACCCCCTCTGGGGGGACATATTTGCCATTGTAAATGTGTGATACCAGCCACATACGTTCCAGCTAAAAGATTGTCCGGGTGCCATATGGCCCCGGTCATGTGCTGTTGACTGAAAAGCATATTCATCCAGTTTGTTGCCCTTGATGATTAGATCGGGATGGAATGGATCGTCTCCATCAGTGCAGGCCAGGAACTCATCCCAGGTGTCTGTTTTAAAATAGCATCCGGCTGTATTTCGGGTAAATGTATTGCACGCGCCTTCTCCAAACTGCTCCGGCGAAATTTTATAGGCAACCCAGCGTGGAGCATATTGTTCCGGCCAATACTCCATTGCAAAAAAGCTTTGCGCTTCCGTGCGGTAACACAAATGTTGGTTTGTGTCAAAAGGTTCATCGGGAGAGCTGTAGAAAAGAGTAGGAGCGTTTTCTACTGCAGACCCGATAAACTGATCAATGCAGGGATCAAGTGCAGATTGGGCAACCAGATGCGCCGGCAACATGCCCGAGAAAAATAAAACCAAGAACAACAATTTGGCTTTTTTGAAAAGGATAGTGTATAAAGACATTCGCATAGCCCGGTGGTGTGTGAAGATTGTGGTTATACTGACTCTAAAACTTCTGCCATTCTTTATTCAGTAAGAACTCATTTTACTTAATTCCTTACAGTTTTTTTTGGTTTTGCAACTCAACTGAAATTTTAGTATTTCAAAGAAAACACTACGATTGAAGGGGTACTATGAGAGAAGCCATCATGAGACGGGTTCATAAAGAGCAGAGTGTATCATTTCTCTTTTTAACTTCTCTGTTGTTTAGTAAAACTTCAATAACAGGATGTGTGTAGTAGCAGTGTTGTTTTGGGGGGTGACACAAGGTGTCATCTTTTAAATATATAATGAGTGAAGAATTTGAATCGAAATGAAACCCGTCAGGTTTTAAAAACCTGACGGGTTTAGAAGAGCCTGGAAACCATCAAGATATATGCGATTACACCTGACACTTACACCGAATACAGAACCGGTTCCATTTAATTACCAGCACCCGCTTACCGGCGCGTTGCATAAATGGCTGGGCCAAAACGATCTGCACGATAAGATCTCGTTGTACTCTTTTTCTTGGTTAAGGGGGCAGGCTGAACGAGTGGATGGGAAGTTAAACTTTCCTAATGGGGCAAGGTGGTTTATTAGTTTTTGGGAATCAAAATATGGTTCGGATTTAATACAAGGGATTGTGGATAAACCGGATGTATTCTATGGGATGAAAGTTGATGAAGTTCAGGTCGCTAAAACACCTTCATTTAATAACGAGCAGCGCTTCAAAGTGGCAAGTCCGGTTTTAGTCCGAAAAAATTTAGATGCTGAAACACGTAAGCATTTGACTTATAAGGATGATGATGTAGATGAGTTCCTTTCAAGAACGCTGAATAAGAAATTGTCAGAAGCTGGTCTTGAGAATAGCTTTAAACCATTGAAAGTTACTTTTGACAAGACCTACCCAAACCCAAAAACCAAATTGGTGAATTTAAAGGGCACGCAACTTCGGGCTAATTATTGTCCGGTTATCGTTAAGGGTGATCCAAAAGCTATCGAATTTGCCTGGACGGTGGGAGTGGGAGAGTTGACAGGAAGCGGTTTTGGGGCACTAAGCTGAAATTACATGAATATTCAGACCTGACAGGTTTTCAAAACCTGTCAGGTCTATTAACTACCGGTACAAAATTATGAAGATTTATACAGTTACATATACGGGGCCTTTTGGTTTTATAAAACCCTGGACGGCGGTAAGAGATGGGGGAAAACCACATGAAATACACACATTTAGCCAACAGTTTTTAACGCCTTCAATTGTAGAAGGTATGCGCCAAAAATTGCAAGTGGAGAAGATTGCACGTCACAAATTGACTTTCAAAAATTATTCCAAGCAAATGGAGCAGACTCGTCCTAAACTGATAAAAAAGTGGGGAGAGAATTTTAGCATACTTACCAGAGGTGTGATGCTTGAGCCTATTCTTATTTTAGGATTTAATTCCAGAGAAGATGCAGAAATAGCGTTTGATCAACACATTTGTCTATGTAGAAATGAAGACATTCTATTACCGGATAAAAGTGCTTGGATTTCAGTATTAAGTGAAAAAGAATTCGATGCTTTGGAAGGCTTCGAATTAAGATTCACTGGTTCAGATGAAGGCTTTATGGTTGGGTATAATCGCTTTAACGATTTTGAACCTATGTACGGAGAATTGGAAATAACAGATGGAGCTATTCGGGATGAATTGTTATGAAGCGATGGTCTATTGAGACATATCAAGAGCTTGAATTACTTGCCAAAAGTGAAGTCTATGGTTCTGTCACTTTAAAGCAACATTTGACCGATGTAGCAGAAGCTATTATACCCTTAGCAAAACATTTTGTAAAAGATGTTGAGTTAAGCAAAAAAGGGGCTTTATTGCATGACATCGGTAAAGCTCATCCAGTATATCAGGCTTTTGTACATGATTATAAAGAGGGTTTTGGTTTTAGTCAGTCGTTACCTAACCGCCATGAGATTTCATCATTAGCTTTTTTACCACTCTTTCCCAAAAATGAGTGGGAGCCGTTGACCGAAATGATTGTTGCTCATCATAAGTCAGTTGAAGGTGATCACAGAAAAAGGGGTATTATCGATATTCTAAATCAACAGGGGCCTGCCGGATTGTTCGAATCTCATCTGGAGGATTGGGAAATATGGGCTGAAAGAGCTTTAAAGCTACTTAATGAATTGGGATTTGAAACACGGGCGATTTCTGAAAAAGAAGCCGAGGAAGCCATAGAGTGGGTATATGAATATTGTGAGGAATTAGGTGACGGCTGGTCAGAATGGAAAGGGCTATTGATGGCCTCTGATCACATGGCTTCTGCTTTAGGAAAAGAGTTGAAGCCTTATTTAAAACACTTTTTCAAAACGCCTGAATATGTGGATATGCATCCACCTAATGAATTGTTTCCGCTCTCAATGAAATCGACAGAAGATAAAAGACCACATACATTGGTAGTTGCACCTACCGGGGCTGGTAAAACCGAATTTTTATTGAACCGGTGCAAAGGGCGAACATTTTACATGCTTCCGTTTCAGGCTTCCATTAATGCCATGTTCAAACGCATTAAAGAAATCGTGCCGAAAGAAACCGATGTGCGACTTTTACATGCTGCTTCACGGCTTGTGGCAAAAGATGAAAATAACAGCAAACAGGAAGTTCAGTTGCAGCCTTTTGTGGGTTCCAGTGTGAAAGTACTGACCCCACATCAAACCAGCAGCATCATTTTTGGGACGATGGGTTTTGAAGCAACCCTTATGGATGTAAGAGGGTGTGATGTAATTCTGGATGAAATTCATACGTACCAGGCAGAATCTCAGGCCATGGTAATGGAAATTGTGAAGGTGCTGATTGAACAAAACTGCCGAATTCATGTAGGGACCGCCACCATGCCAACAGCACTATATGATAAATTGCTGGAAATATTAGGTGGAGCAGATACTACATATGAAGTCAGTCTTACGGATAATGAACTTGCTACGTACGACCGGCATATTATCCATAAAAATGAAAATATAGATGAGCTATTCGATATCATTAAGACAGCATTTGAGGAAACAGAAAAAGTTTTAATTGTCTGCAATATTGTAGCGGATTCCCAAGAAACGTATCGCATGTTGAAAAGCATGTTTCCTGACATTCCATCCATGCTAATCCATAGTCGATTTCGAAGAAAAGATCGCCGGGAAAGAGAAGAACAATTAAAGAATGATTTTGACGGGCAAGAGGGACCATGCTTTGTAGTCTCTACACAGGTTGTAGAAGTTAGCCTGGACATTAGTTTTGACCGGATGATTACCCAGGCGGCACCATTGGACGCCCTTATCCAACGATTCGGACGGATTAATAGAAAACGCAAAAAACCGGAGAATCGAACACTGCGGCCTATTCATGTTCTGCAACCAAAAGAACATACGCTTCCTTACAGGAAAGAGACGGTTGAAAAGAGCTTTGAGTTACTGCCGGACAAAGAACCACTCTCAACTATTGAGATACAATCGCTGATAGATCAAGTGTATCCGGAAATAGACATTCAAAAAATCTCAGGGTATCTGAAATGGAACGACGACCAGTTTCAGATGAAGAAATTGCGACACATTTCGGAGCCGGTGTTGATGAAATATCTCGAGATTGATTCAGCTTCCGCTATACTGGAACAAGATTTGGAAACTTATAAAGAGGCCAATTGGGAAGAACGGCAATGGTTGGAAATTCCTGTTAATGAGAAAAGCATGTATAGAATTCGGGAAAGAGTTCAACGACTGGAAAGAGTTGGAAGTGAACCCTACGTAATGACCGAGCAATATGATTATGAGAAGGTTGGGTTGGAATTGAAAGAACCATCAAATTTTATTTAAAGCGATAGAGATATGTATACGCAGCAAACCGGCCGGAGATTTTTGAAAGTTTATAATAAGAAGACAGGAAAGAATCTTTCTGCATTGGAGTTTTTCGAAGAGGAGTTTTTTCCTGTGCTTTTTGATGCAGAAGATTATTTACACCTAATGCAGGTAACGAATTCATCTTTCTTTCAAAAAATTTCTAAAGAAGATCAGAGAGATAATGTTCGAGATTCAGTAATAAAGAAAGATCGTTTTCTCAATGATATTAAGGAAGTGAGTAATGGGGAAAAAAATATTAGCGGAGCAGTAGCAGTGGGTTTTATGGCCGGTGATATTGATAAGGGTACTTCCGGACAGATCAGTTCTATTGATTTTGATTTATCGGAAGAAAATATCCTTTATTCTTGGTTTGGTGGTGCTTTGGGAGTTGGATTTGGAGGAGGATATAATTTCCTGTTCAACAATGAAAAGTTGCTTTGGTTTCTGTTTGAAGGTTGGAAATTTTACAGAAAGTATTTAGATGAAACTCCAAATACAAAAGGGAGACAAATCGAAACCTGGAATGGACTTTGGATTACTCATGGGCTTGAGTTCAAAGATGATTTAGATAAGGCATACAAAAATACTCTTGATTGGATTTCAAATAATTCAGGAACAGAAAAGGGGATGATTAAACTAAATCGTCCTGATTGGTCAGATCAAGTTTTCTCACTTGCAAAGTTTTTGGATACCGAACATCTCCGTGAATTGGTTTATGGATATAAATTGAGCCAAATGAATAGCACTCTGGGTTTTATGTACTTGGATTTGGAAAGAGTTCGTTGGTTGCCTCAAATATTTGAGCAGCTTATTAGCCAAGATCCGAGTATAAATCGGAAACAAGCCACAAGACTTGAAGAAGCCTACAAAACTCAATTTTCTATTGAGAAAGCGTGCAGTTTAGGAGGAATTGGAGTGAGAGCTTTAAAACCTAAAGACCTTTACAAATACACAGCCGGAGATATTCGTGAAGGAGCCAGCAAGATGTACAAGCTGGACAAGGAAGAAAAACGAATCACTTTTATAACATACATAACATGGATACAAGCTATGCTAAATAACGAAGACACATTAAAATTATCGGAAGAAGTAGCAGAAGCCTTATTAAAATTCGAAGGGGAAGAGAACAGGCTACGGACAAGAATTAAGCAAGTAGAAGGTTTGTGGGAATCAAGAAATCGGCAACAATTCATTGATGGGCTTTCTTCGATAATAGAAGAAGATAAAGCTGCAGCAGAGCCATTAAATAAAGCAGTTGAACAGTTAATGACTTCCATTCCACAAGACATGTTTAAGCTGTTTTTGACACTTATCAAATTTAAGTACAACTACTACCAATCCAATTAACATTCTAAGAATATTTCTAATCAATAACGGGACTCTATTATGAATTCACCTTATCTATATCTTCGAGGATTAAAGCATGCAGAACACACAGTATTTTGCGTGGAAGACGGACAAAAAACCTATTTCGATCCACAGTTCAGAAGAAGCCAGCCTTTTTCGAGTGGTCAACAAGTAAAGCGGTCGATTCTTGAACGCGTAGTTAATGAACTGCATCAAGATCTTGCACCGGTCGATTTTCTATGGAAAATTGAGAATCAAGGAGATATTCCAAAAGAAGATATTGCAGTTCAACCATGTGACCCAACATATCCAGATCAATTATTAGGTGGATATATGAAAGCATCTTCAAAAGCTACAAAGAGCAAAGAGGAAGAAAACTTTGTAGTTAAAAGGCGAAGTCCATTGTCCATTTCTGCCATGCGCCCGTTACATCCGCTATTAGGAGGTACAGATGCTGAAAAAGGGACTTTTGATAGAACCAATAACCCAAATAGTAAAGTTACTCTTTTGGACCAGGACGGGAATCCAATGAGTCCTGAGGAAATGCAGGATTACCTTGAAAACCTGGACAAACAGCTCCCCAAGCGTAAATTTTTAGATAAGCAAACTCGTGCTTATGGATTATTCGTTTACGATATAGCTATAGATTTGAGAAGGCTCTTTTCTGTATCAACTATTCCACTGCAAAAGGGTGAGCCGGAGGTTTATCAAAGTGTAAAAGAGAAAATGAAAGAAGAAGGCTGGGTGGAAAGTGAAAATTTCTTTGGTCCATGCCTGGTTTGTCCCAAAGAACAAAGAGATAAAATTATTCCGGCGTTGGCGGAAGGTCTGTTAGATTGGCAAATTACAAGTAACCAAGCTCGTACTTTCAGTTTAATGGAACCACTCGCATTTGCTTTGGCGAACAAAGCTTATGCCGTAGCTGGCGCAATCCGTGCAGAGCTAAGAGAAGATGTTGAAAATGACCAGGCTGTTCCAAGGTTAGATAAAGAAGCCGGAGCTGATTTATATGTGACATTACCTGCCAGTGGATACATCAAAGGAGAATATGGCTCAGCGGATGCCATTGAAAATGCTCAAAAATGGTTGATAGATCGGCTTCAATCCTTCAACTACGAGAACCAAACCACTGTTCACGTAAGTTAAATATTTGGGGACTAACAAAGACCTGACAGGTTTTCAAAACCTGTCAGGTCTTTAACACATAAACCTCCAAGGTTTCAAAAACCTTGGAGGTTTGGAAAAGAAATTTTGTAAGGAATTGGTTTTTTAAGGCTCATATAGATAAACCCCTCCAATGGTTCTTACCACAGGGATCGCTGTAGGGGTAGGGTATAACGGAAAAGCGACCAATGCCACAGAAACGAATTCCACTACAACCGGGGTATTTCTATCATATTTGGACGCACGCCAACGGGGATGACAACCTGTTTCGTTGCGAGGAGAATTATGGCTATTTCCTCAAGCGGTATCTTCATCATGTGCATCCGGTAGTAGAAACCTACGCTTATTGCCTGATGCTTCATCCTGTTAAATGAATCCTTTAATTATGGCAAGTTTTTATTATGTCTATGTTTTATACAGTTTAACTGACCAGCAATTATATACCGGATATACTAAAGATTTAAAATCAAGAATTGATCAACATAAGAATGGAAGGGTAAAGTCAACTAAAAATAGAAGGCCACTAAAGCTAATTTATTTCGAAGGTTCTAGGAACCAAAAAGATGCTACACATCGGGAAAAATATCTTAAAACATCCCACGGTAAAATGTTTCTTGGGAATAGATTAAAAAACTGGCGTAAGCATGATAAACCGAATCTTATTTAACAGGACAAGCCACATTCATTTGATGGTAAGGGTGAAAAGTGAGGAGGAATTAGTAGAGTTTTTAAAAAGGGAGAAAAACCTCCAAGGTTTTGAAAACCTTGGAGGTTTGGTAAGCCAACGACTTTCAAATCTTTTTAATGCTTATACAAAAGCCTTCAACAAAATGTACAATCGGAAAGGCAGTCTTTTTATACCAAACTTTAATCGTAAACTCATCGATTCGGACGAATATTTTGTCCGCCTGATTGCATATATCCACAATAATCCCATTCACCACGGTTTTACCAGTCATCCTAACCAATGGCCATTCAGCAGCTGGCATGCCTATGTTTTAAATAAATTGACGAGAATAAAGAAAGAAGAAGCTTTGCTATGGTTTGGGGATGTAGAGAATTTTAAAACGATACATCGGGAAATAAATGTAGAGAAGTGTATTCAATTGTTTGAATCTTAGAAAAAATGAAACCTCCAAGGTTTTCAAAACCTTGGAGGTTTGAGTAAAAAAATGAACCAAAATAACCCCATTACCGGAACGGAAGTGGCCTACTACTTTATCTGTGCCCGCAAGCTGTGGTTTTTTGCCCATAACATACAATGTGAGCAGGAAAGCGATGCCGTACGTATGGGCCGCCATATCCATGAAACCAGTTATAAACGGGAGAAAAAAGAAATTTCTATCGATGGAGTGATTGTGGTGGACTGGATTGATCATAACCAAAAAATTATCCATGAAGTAAAAAAGTCTGCAAGTATGGATGAGGCCCACACCTGGCAGCTTAAGTATTATATGTGGTACCTGGAAAAAAAGGGGATGCACATAGCCGATGAGAACACGATGAACGAGTACCCGGATTTTCCGGATAAACGAGGGTACATAGGCGAATTGAATTATCCGAAGTTACGCCAAACGGAACGGATTATTTTGTCGCAAAACGACCGGAAAGAACTGGAATCTAAAATAATACCGAATATCCGCAAGATCAGGAACCGAGAAAAACCGCCCAAAACCGTGGAGTGGCATATCTGTAAAAGCTGTTCTTATAATGAACTTTGTTACAGCTAAGAATTTATTGAGTTATAGAGCGGATGATTTGTTGAGTTAATAACCATCAAATCCAATACCCTACAACTCAAAAATTCAGCAACTCCAAAAATCACCAACTCAACAAATTTCAATCCATGGATTTTAATAAAACAGAAAAAGTGAAAAAAAGAACCAAGGATTTTGCGCTGATGATTATTGCGCTGTATCGGATGCTACCCAAAACAGGTGAAGATCAGACAGGGAATTTTATGCAAAATTATGCATTGTAGTAGAAGAAGCAGACGAAAGTGTTTTCTGGCTGGAAATTCTAAATGAGGCGGGTGTTTTGTCTTCAAAAAAGATTCATCCCGTACTTACCGAAGCTTGGGAAATATTAGCAATCATGGCTGCTTCACGTAAAACAGCAGCGAGAAGACTTACATAATTTACTGAGTTGTTGGTTTACAGATTCTTTCAACTCAACAACTCAATAAATTTCCAAATCAACAAATTCAAAATGAAACGACCTTACTACATATTCACCTCCGGCAAGCTGATGAGGAAACAGAATACTCTTTTCTTTCTTCCTTATAAAAAAGAGGAGGAACTGCTTGAGGCCACCGGCGGGGATAAAGAGGATGATTTTGACGAATGGGAACTTATCACAGAAGCCGGGAAGTTCAAAAAAGATTTTGATTCGCTCAATAAACGGGTGATTCCTGTTGATGATGTGGACTCGCTTATGATATTCAGCGAAATAAATTTTAATGCGCGCTTGTTACGTTTTCTTGCCAAAAACAATATTCCTGCTCACCTGTTCAATTATTACGGCTATTACAGCGGCAGCTATTATCCCAGGGAATATTTACTTAGCGGTTTTTTGCTGGTGAACCAGGTAGATCACTATAAAAGCCGGGTAAAACGCATGAGGCTGGCGCTGCAACTGGTTTTAGGGGCAGGGTATAACATGCTGCGTAATCTGAAATATTATAACGGACGGGCAGGGGATCTTGAAATGTATATTTCCCGCATCGAAAAACACATGAATGAAGTTCCCCTTGCAGAAGATATTCAACAGCTTATGGGGTTAGAAGGGAACATCCGCCAAACTTATTACGCTGCTTTCTCTACCATTTTGGGAGAAAAATATGACTTTGAAAAACGGGTTAAAAATCCCCCGGATAATGCTGTAAATGCCTTAATTTCATTTGGGAATGCCATGGTATATACCACCTGCCTTACAGAAATATACAGGACTCAATTATCCCCGCTGATCTCTTATTTGCATGAACCCGGAGACCGGCGTTATTCACTGGCTTTAGATCTTGCTGAAATATTTAAACCATTACTGGCCGACCGGGTGATTTTCACATGTCTGAACCAGGGCCGTATCAAACATTCGGATTTTGAGGAAGATCTTAATTTTTGCCATTTGAGTAAAAAGGGGAGACAAACATTTGTAAAAGCTTTTGAAGAGAAACTTCAAACCACCATTATGCATCGAACATTAAACCGAAAGGTTTCGTACCGGAGGCTAATACGTCTGGAATGCTACAAACTGGTAAAACATATTACCGATGCAGAGGCTTATGAGCCGTTTAAAGCGTGGTGGTGAGGAATTTGATGAGTTAATGATCTGTAAATTATTTGATTTAACAACTCAACAAATCGGCAAATCTGTAACTCATCAACTCAATAAATCAAAAACTTAACAAATCCCATGTATTATATCCTTGTTTATGATGTAAATGTGAACCGCGTTGTCAAAATGCTGAAGATTGTACGTGAATATTTAAATCATGTGCAAAACTCAGTATTCGAGGGGGAACTCACAGACGCTCAGCTTGAAGAACTAAAGTACAAAATCACAGAACTGATGAATGAAGAGGAAGATTCTGTTATCATCTACTGCGTTGGGAGCAAACGCTGGAGTAATAGGGAAGTATTGGGTGTGGAAAAAAATAGTGCGGATAATTTTGTGTAATGAATCGTCACAGTGCCCGGATGAGGAATCAGATAATGATCGCTATTTGGAAGTTTATGAAGATATATGGCTTAGAAGGCTGTAAAGGGCGAAAATTGACATCGTCACACCCAGACATAAAATGCACTTATAAGAGGTGACGACAAATCATTGACTTTTTTCTCCTAAAAGATGTATTTATATGTTATAAACGTGGATTTTTCCGCGGCCTTTTAATCGAACCTTAGAGGAATTGAAATTTGCCTGGCTTTCAACAAAATGATACGAATGGGTATACTTTTAATCGAACCTTAGAGGAATTGAAATTTTGTTAATATCTCATCATCTATTTCACTTAGTTCACCTTTTAATCGAACCTTAGAGGAATTGAAATACTCGTGGGCTTTGTGCTTGATAGCCAGTTCGGTTCCTTTTAATCGAACCTTAGAGGAATTGAAATACCTTATATAACGGATTTGGCTCAATGCCATGCTTGCTTTTAATCGAACCTTAGAGGAATTGAAATAAGGTATAAATCATGGCATACGAAGGAGTTAATTTTCTTTTAATCGAACCTTAGAGGAATTGAAATCCTGTTTCAGCAGGACAGTGAGTGAGGGGTTGAAAGCTTTTAATCGAACCTTAGAGGAATTGAAATATGAAAATACAGATTGGGCGCTTCTCACAGAACGGCCTTTTAATCGAACCTTAGAGGAATTGAAATCAGTACGACATATAATTTCCAGCGCCACATTCATCCCTTTTAATCGAACCTTAGAGGAATTGAAATTCATATCCATCAATATCTTTCCAAATTTCTTTCATCCTTTTAATCGAACCTTAGAGGAATTGAAATCACTTTATTCCGGCCTCAAAAACCCTTGAATTAGTCCCTTTTAATCGAACCTTAGAGGAATTGAAATTCAGATGATTTGTGATCAAGTTCGGTTTTATTCGTACTTTTAATCGAACCTTAGAGGAATTGAAATGGTTATCAAATAAATCAGGCTTTGGGGACATTGAATACTTTTAATCGAACCTTAGAGGAATTGAAATTCTAACCAGTCATGACATGAAGAACAAGCATAAACCCCTTTTAATCGAACCTTAGAGGAATTGAAATGAACTTCAACGTCCCCTGAGTATTTTGCAACGCTTACTTTTAATCGAACCTTAGAGGAATTGAAATATGCACTAATATCAGCGATAGAGGACGAGAATCCGACTTTTAATCGAACCTTAGAGGAATTGAAATTACTCTTGCAGTAGTTGCTTGATGGATCTCTCCAACTTTTAATCGAACCTTAGAGGAATTGAAATTTTTCTGTTGCTTCTTGTAACAAAAAAATGGATCGGACTTTTAATCGAACCTTAGAGGAATTGAAATTTTGGTGGCTCATGATGCCTTTATAAGAAGCGGGGGTCTTTTAATCGAACCTTAGAGGAATTGAAATGAAAATTTCACAACCGATGATTGTAATATCAGATCCTTTTAATCGAACCTTAGAGGAATTGAAATACGATCTGAATCCCGATCAAACCCAATATACGGCACAACTTTTAATCGAACCTTAGAGGAATTGAAATTGATATGCCGGAGGATGAGAATGAACGGTCGGAGTTCTTTTAATCGAACCTTAGAGGAATTGAAATAAATCATCCAGGTACTTCTCAGACGATCCTGCCATACTTTTAATCGAACCTTAGAGGAATTGAAATACTGGATGAGATTTTAACGTCGATAGATAGCTTTTACTTTTAATCGAACCTTAGAGGAATTGAAATGTTGGAATATTGCTTGTCTGTGCCACTTCAACCCCATCTTTTAATCGAACCTTAGAGGAATTGAAATTAAACGGTATAGCCTTTTAGAATGCCTCTGGAGATGCTTTTAATCGAACCTTAGAGGAATTGAAATTAATTCAGACTTTGATGAGGCAGCCCGACAGATTCACTTTTAATCGAACCTTAGAGGAATTGAAATAAGATGCCGGTGTTTCTGTTGACCTGTCTGAGTGGACTTTTAATCGAACCTTAGAGGAATTGAAATAACATCAGCAAGTTCTTTTTTGATTGAATCCACATCACTTTTAATCGAACCTTAGAGGAATTGAAATTCTGTCAATTCAATAGTGTTGAATCCTTTTTCCTCACTTTTAATCGAACCTTAGAGGAATTGAAATGAAGCCGAACAAAATAACTGTATCGGGAACGGGCGCGCTTTTAATCGAACCTTAGAGGAATTGAAATACGTTCTCACGTAGCTTATGTAACTGATTTCCCTTACTTTTAATCGAACCTTAGAGGAATTGAAATTTCCCCTGCTGTAGCTCTGCCAACTCATTCACTCAACTTTTAATCGAACCTTAGAGGAATTGAAATACTCACGGGCATCGTTATAGACAATATCCTCTTTCATCTTTTAATCGAACCTTAGAGGAATTGAAATTTTTATATAGCCGAAGAAGTTTCTCCTCATTTCCCATACTTTTAATCGAACCTTAGAGGAATTGAAATGGAGTTGACCGCTGGTACATCACCGGCCAGGCCTTCCTTTTAATCGAACCTTAGAGGAATTGAAATGTGAACAGCTCAGATTAACAGTTAGCACTGGGAATACTTTTAATCGAACCTTAGAGGAATTGAAATTACGTTTTGACGAATCCATTTTACAGATTTATCAATACTTTTAATCGAACCTTAGAGGAATTGAAATCTCGCTTCATTGAATTGGATGCGGCACGATTCGATACTTTTAATCGAACCTTAGAGGAATTGAAATTATAAGGTCGTCATGCGTGGTTTTTATCTTCGCTCCGTCTTTTAATCGAACCTTAGAGGAATTGAAATCAGGAAAAAGAACTACGTGAGAGTTTCTTGAATGACCTTTTAATCGAACCTTAGAGGAATTGAAATTCTCTGATGGGGACGGTGGCACATCTGAACCGCCCCCTTTTAATCGAACCTTAGAGGAATTGAAATTAAATCTGGACTTGTGCTGAACAATTTTTACAAGGTCTTTTAATCGAACCTTAGAGGAATTGAAATAACACACCCCCAAATGGCAGTTTGCGTGTTTCTAAACTTTTAATCGAACCTTAGAGGAATTGAAATTTTCATCAAGTCGTTTCGTTTCTTCTTCAACACTTACTTTTAATCGAACCTTAGAGGAATTGAAATCAGGAAAAAGAACTACGTGAGAGTTTCTTGAATGACCTTTTAATCGAACCTTAGAGGAATTGAAATTCTCTGATGGGGACGGTGGCACATCTGAACCGCCCCCTTTTAATCGAACCTTAGAGGAATTGAAATGTGGAATACCGCCGCTTATTGCAACCGCCCCTGCGCTTTTAATCGAACCTTAGAGGAATTGAAATATTTTGCCCCTTCAGGAGAAGCCGCTTTTAATCTTTCCTTTTAATCGAACCTTAGAGGAATTGAAATGTTTCTGAACGAGAAGTACACCGGCGATAATTATGCTTTTAATCGAACCTTAGAGGAATTGAAATATCGATAAAATTCCAGACCTGGTTGTAAAGCGTTCTCTTTTAATCGAACCTTAGAGGAATTGAAATCCATAATCGCTTATATCGCTTTCAAACATCGGATATACTTTTAATCGAACCTTAGAGGAATTGAAATATGCTCGATGTAGTCGATAAACTCTTTAGCTGCAGACTTTTAATCGAACCTTAGAGGAATTGAAATACAATCCAGGATTCAGTTTCAAAATCATAGGAAAGACTTTTAATCGAACCTTAGAGGAATTGAAATCTGAACTTGAGAGGCAGATTGAGGCCAGAAAAGAGCTTTTAATCGAACCTTAGAGGAATTGAAATTGAATATGATGTACTGAAAAGCATCCAGGTAGTTCAACTTTTAATCGAACCTTAGAGGAATTGAAATATGAAAGTTGAGCTGGAGGAGAACGCAAGAATCAACTTTTAATCGAACCTTAGAGGAATTGAAATTTCACAGCACTACAGGAAGATCAATTAGATGAAGTTCTTTTAATCGAACCTTAGAGGAATTGAAATTTGTATTGATCGCCATACTCTACGGCTATAATTGACTTTTAATCGAACCTTAGAGGAATTGAAATTTAATTGGGTTCGCTGGGGGCTGTTCAGGAGATATCCTTTTAATCGAACCTTAGAGGAATTGTCCCGACAGATTAATGAAGGCAGGTAACATTCATTTTAAAGCTTGCTAACTTTGTATACAGTGACAACCGCAGAGAGCTATCGGGATTAATCGAACCTTAG